>NZ_LWRX01000078.1:0-37102 GCF_001683835.1 Ralstonia sp. RL
GTCGTTCTGGTGGAACCCGGACAAGTTCGTCGGCCCGGCCGGTCTGCTGCAGGCGTATCGATTCATCGCCGACAGCCGCGACCAGGCGACCAGCGAGCGTCTGGACAACCTGGAAGATCCGTACCGCCTGTTCCGCTGCCACACCATCATGAACTGCGTCGATGTGTGCCCGAAGGGCCTGAACCCGACCAAGGCCATCGGCAAGATCAAGGAATTGATGGTGCGCCGCGCGGTGTAAGCCGCGAGTCAGCGCCGTTTGGCATCGTGTGTCGCCGGAGCCGGTTTCCGGCGACACACTCTTCAGAAGCATGATTGCTGTGAATACTCCGACGTTCTCGCACCAGTCCGATCCGCACAAGCGCGCGCGTCTGCGCTGGCGTGCCCGGCGCGGTCTGCTGGAGAACGATATCATCGTCGAGCGCTTCTTCAACCGCTACGAGACGGAACTGTCGGATGACGACGTTGCCGCACTTTCGCAGTTGTTCGACCTGCCCGACAACGACCTGATGGATCTCCTGCTTGCACGCAAGGAGCCTGAAGGTGCACTCGACGTGCCGCAGGTTCAGCACGTCCTGACCTTGCTGCGCTCGGTCTGAGTCCGGCGCGCGAGAGGTTGCCGCAAGACGAATCGGTTGTGCCGCCCCCTGCAGGCATCCGTGATCCGTCTGGCGGGAGTCTCCCGACTTCATTTTCATAAACAGCAGAGAAGGAAACCGACATGACGCCGTCCGATGTGAAAGCCACCCTATCGTTTTCCGATGGCTCGCCCAGCGTTGAGCTGCCGATCTACAAGGGCACGGTTGGCCCGGACGTGATCGACATCCGCAAGCTGTATGGCCAGACCGGGAAGTTTACGTACGACCCCGGCTTCATGTCGACCGCGTCGTGCAACTCCAAGATCACCTACATCGATGGCGACAAGGGCGAACTGCTCTATCGCGGCTATGCCATCGACGATCTGGCCAGCAAGTGCGACTTTTTGGAAATCTGCTACCTGCTGCTCAAGGGCGAACTGCCGAACGCCAAGCAGAAGCAGGAGTTCAATGACACCGTCATGCATCACACCATGGTGCATGAACAGATGCAGTACTTCATGCGCGGTTTCCGCCGCGACGCGCACCCGATGGCTGTCCTGACCGGTCTGGTGGGCGCGATGAGCGCGTTCTACCCGGATGCCGCCAACATCAACGATCCGCGCGAGCGCGAGATCTCGCAGATCCGCCTGATCGCCAAGCTGCCGACGCTGGTGGCCATGGCATACAAGTACAACATCGGGCAGCCGAACATCTACCCGCAGAACGACCTCTCCTACACGGGCAACTTCATGCGCATGATGTTCGCCACGCCGTGCGAGGAGTACAAGGTCAATCCGGTGCTGGAGCGTGCGCTGGACCGCATCTTCATCCTCCACGCAGACCACGAGCAGAACGCCTCCACGTCGACCGTGCGTCTGGCAGGTTCCTCGGGCACGAACCCGATCGCCGCGATCGCTGCCGGCATTGCCTGCCTGTGGGGCCCGGCGCACGGCGGTGCGAACGAAGCCGCACTGAACATGCTGGAAGAGATCGGCACCGTCGACAAGGTTCCGGAGTTCATCAAGCAGGTCAAGGACAAGAACAGCGGCGTGCGCCTGATGGGCTTCGGTCACCGGGTGTACAAGAATTATGATCCGCGCGCCAAGCTGATGCGCGAGACGTGCCACGAAGTGCTGCAAGAACTGGGTCTGCAGAACGACCCGCTGTTCAAGCTCGCCATGGAACTGGAAAAGATCGCGCTGGAAGACGAGTACTTCGTCAGCCGCAAGCTGTATCCGAACGTCGACTTCTACTCCGGGATCGTGCAGCGCGCCCTGGGCATCCCGACCTCGATGTTCACGTGTATCTTCGCGCTGGCCCGCTCGGTGGGCTGGATTGCGCAGTGGGAAGAGATGATCACCGATCCGGAGTACAAGATCGGCCGCCCGCGCCAGCTGTTCAACGGCGCCGCTCTGCGCGAAGTCCCGGCGCTGGACAAGCGCTAAGCCAGCGTGTCCTGGCAAAAACCCCGCCCGGGAAACCGGCGGGGTTTTTTGTTGTCTGCGCGCAGCCAGGGCTTTCGCGAAATGGCGAAACCCCCTTTCGCCAGTCACGTCCTGCGCCCGATGCACCGGGTGGCATAATCGATCACTCCCCACGAAACTGCTCGCGCAGCCGCCAGGCATGGCGCGTTGTGCACGGATCGCATCATGGCCAAGACGCTCTACGACAAACTCTGGGACGATCACGTCGTTCATACCGAGGAAGACGGCACGACCGTCCTCTACATCGATCGCCAACTGCTGCACGAAGTGACGAGCCCGCAGGCGTTCGAGGGCCTGAAGCTGGCGAACCGCCCCGTATGGCGCATCAGTGCCAATCTGGCCGTGTCGGACCACAACGTGCCGACCACCGACCGCTCGCACGGCATCGCCGATCCGGTCTCGAAGCTGCAGGTCGATACGCTTGATGCGAACTGCGACGCCTACGGCATCACGCAGTTCAAGATGAACGACAAGCGCCAGGGCATCGTGCACGTGATCGGGCCCGAGCAGGGCGCGACGCTGCCGGGCATGACGGTGGTCTGCGGCGATTCGCACACCAGCACGCACGGCGCATTCGGCGCGCTGGCCCACGGCATCGGCACGTCGGAAGTCGAACACGTGTTGGCCACGCAGACGCTGCTCGCCAAGAAGAGCAAGAACATGCTCGTGAAGGTGGAGGGCACGTTGCCGAGCGGCTGTACCGCCAAGGACATCGTGCTCGCCATCATCGGCAAGATCGGTACGGCCGGCGGCACGGGCTACGCCATGGAGTTCGGCGGCTCTGCCATTCGCGCGCTCTCGATGGAAGGCCGCATGACGGTGTGCAACATGGCGATCGAGGCTGGCGCCCGCGCCGGCATGGTCGCCGTGGACGACGTGACGCTGGAGTACATCAAGGGGCGCCCGTTCGCGCCGCAGGGCGTGGAGTGGGAGCAGGCCGTCCAGTACTGGCGCACACTGCATTCCGATGAAGGTGCTCACTTTGACCGCGTGGTCGAGCTGCGTGCTGAAGAGATCCGCCCGCAGGTGAGCTGGGGCACGTCGCCTGAAATGGTGGTCAGCATTGAAGACCGCGTGCCGGATCCCGAGAAGGAAAAAGACCCGAACAAGCGCAACGCCATGGAGCGTGCGCTCGAATACATGGGCCTGCAGCCGAACGTTGCCATCAGCGATATCAACATCGACAAGGTGTTCATTGGATCGTGCACCAACAGCCGCATCGAAGACATGCGCGCCGCGGCCTGGGTCGTGCAGAAGCTGGGCAAGCGCATCGCTTCCAACGTGAAGCTGGCGATGGTCGTGCCGGGCTCAGGCCTCGTGAAGGAACAGGCCGAACGCGAGGGGCTCGACAAAATCTTCAAGGCGGCGGGCTTTGAATGGCGCGAGCCGGGCTGCTCGATGTGCCTGGCGATGAACGCTGACCGCCTCGAGCCGGGCGAGCGTTGTGCATCGACGTCCAACCGCAACTTCGAAGGCCGTCAGGGCGCTGGCGGCCGCACGCACCTGGTGAGCCCGGCGATGGCCGCCGCGGCCGCGCTGGAAGGGCACTTCGTCGACGTGCGCAAGCTCGCCTGAGTCGCAGCAGGAAGGAATAGGAAAGAAGCGATCATGGAAAAATTCATCGTTCACACCGGCCTCGTGGCGCCGCTTGACCGCGAGAACGTCGACACCGACGCCATCATCCCGAAGCAATTCCTCAAGTCGATCAAGCGCACGGGCTTTGGCCCGAACCTGTTCGACGAATGGCGCTACAAGGACGTCGGCGAACCCGGTCAGGACAACAGCAAGCGCCCGCTGAACCCGGATTTCGTGCTGACCCAGCCGCGCTATCAAGGCGCGTCGATCCTTCTGACGCGCAAGAACTTCGGTTGCGGCAGCTCGCGCGAACACGCACCGTGGGCACTGCAGCAGTACGGCTTCCGCGCCATCATCGCGCCGAGCTTTGCCGACATCTTCTTCAACAACTGCTTCAAGAACGGTCTGCTGCCGATCGTGCTGACGGAGTCGCAAGTCGACCACCTGTTCAACGAGACGCAGGCTTTCACCGGCTATCAGCTGACCGTCGATCTGGACAAGCAGGTCGTCGTCACACCGGGCGGTACGGCATATCCGTTCGACATCACGGCGTTCCGCAAATACTGCCTGCTCAACGGCTTTGATGACATCGGCCTGACCCTGCGCTATGCAGACAAGATCAAGGCGTTCGAGGCGCAGCGTCTGGCCAAGATGCCGTGGCTCGCACACAGGCTCGTCGGTTGAGCTGACGATAGAACAACAAGGAAATACGCATGACCAAGATTGCAGTGTTGCCGGGTGACGGCATTGGCAAGGAAATCGTCGCCGAGGCCGTGAAGGTGCTCAAGGCGCTGGGCGAGTCGTTCGAGATGGAAACCGCCCCGGTAGGCGGTGCGGGCTACGAGGCCCAGGGCCACCCGCTGCCCGAAGACACGCTCAAGCTGGCCAAGGAGGCCGATGCCATCCTGTTCGGCGCCGTGGGCGACTGGAAGTACGACACGCTGCCGCGCGAGCTGCGCCCGGAGCAGGCGATCCTTGGCCTGCGCAAGCATCTGCAGCTGTTCGCCAACTTCCGCCCGGCCATCTGCTATCCGGAGCTGACCGGTGCCTCGAGCCTGAAGCCCGAGATCGTGGCCGGCCTCGACATCCTGATCGTGCGGGAGCTGAATGGCGACATCTACTTCGGCCAGCCGCGCGGCGTGCGGGCCGCGCCGGACGGCCTGTTCGCCGGCGCGCGCGAAGGCTTCGACACCATGCGCTACGCCGAGCCGGAAATCCGCCGCATCGCGCACGTCGCCTTCCAGGCTGCCGCCAAGCGCGGCAAGAAGCTGTGCAGCGTCGACAAGGCCAACGTGCTCGAGACGTTCCAGTTCTGGAAGGACATCGTCACCGACGTGCACAAGGAGTATCCGGAAGTCGAGCTGTCGCACATGTACGTCGACAACGCGGCCATGCAGCTCGTCAAGGCGCCGAAGAACTTCGATGTGATCGTCACCGGCAACATGTTCGGCGACATCCTCTCGGACGAGGCGGCCATGCTGACGGGCTCGATTGGCATGCTGCCGTCGGCGTCGCTCGATGCCAACAACAAAGGCTTGTATGAGCCGTCGCACGGTTCTGCGCCGGACATCGCGGGCAAGGGGATCGCCAACCCGCTGGCGACGATCCTGTCCGCCGCGATGATGCTGCGCTATTCGCTGAACAAGGCCGAGCAGGCCGATCGCATCGAAAACGCCGTCAAGAAGGTGCTCGCCCAGGGCTATCGCACGGGCGACATCCTGACGCCGGGCTGCAAGCAGGTCGGTACGGTGGAGATGGGCGACGCGGTGGTCGCAGCCCTGTAAATGAAACGCGCGTTGCGGTGCCGTCACATCGGGCGCCGCAATCGTCGTTTTTTCGGTGGACACATGTTGCAGTGCATTGTGTGGCCGCCAAATCGTGTATATTTTTGCAGATGATCTCGATCGCGCTTCCCGTCCTCGTACTGGGCATTCTGGGCACCCTGGCTATCTCCGCCAAGGTCACCGCCGCGCGCGCTCGCATGACGCCTGTCGAGATTCGCACGACCACCAAAATCATTACCAAAAAAACGATCTTCTGATCGTCCGTCGTGCCCGTTCGCCTTCCCCGCGCGGTCACGCCGGGCGACTGAGGCGGGGAAAATCACTAGAGGTTCACAATCATGAAGGTAGGTCTCGTCGGTTGGCGCGGCATGGTCGGCAGCGTGCTGATGCAACGCATGCAGGAAGAGAAGGATTTCGACCTGATCGACACGGTGTTCTTCAGCACCAGTAATGCCGGCGGCAAGGCGCCTGCATTCGCCAGGACGAGTGCGCCCCTGGCCGACGCCAACGACATCGAAGCACTGAAGGCCTGCGACACGATCATTACGTGCCAGGGCGGCGACTACACGACCGAAGTCTTCCCGAAGCTGCGCGCTGCCGGCTGGAACGGCTACTGGATCGACGCCGCCTCGACGCTGCGCATGGAAGACGACGCCGTGATCGTGCTGGACCCGGTCAACCTGTCGCTCATCAAGAACGCGGTGGCGGCTGGCACCAAGAACTTCATCGGCGGCAACTGCACCAACTCCATCCTGCTGATGGGCGTGGGCGGCCTGTTCCGCGAAGGGCTGGTCGAATGGGTCAGCTCGATGACCTACCAAGCAGCCTCGGGCGGGGGTGCAAACCACATGCGCGAGCTGCTCAAGGGCATGGGCGTGATCCACGGCGCCGTGGCTGATGAGCTGGCCAACCCGGCGTCCGCCATTCTCGATATCGACCGCAAGGTTGCCAAGACGATTCGCGAAGACGTGCCGACGGAGTTCTTCCCGGCGCCGCTGGCCGGTGGCCTGATCCCGTGGATCGACAAGCAGCTCGACAACGGCCAGTCGAAGGAAGAGTGGAAGGGCCAGGCCGAGGTCAACAAGATCTTGGGCACGGCGCAGACCATTCCTGTAGACGGCCTCTGCGTGCGCATCGGCGCAATGCGCTGCCACAGCCTGGGGCTGACACTCAAGCTCAAGCGCGATCTGCCGCTCGAAGAGATCGAACAGATCATCCGCTCGGGCAACCCCTGGGTGAAGTGGGTGCCGAACGACCGCAGCATCACCGAAAAGGAACTGACGCCGGCTTCCATCACCGGCGGCCTGCAGGTCGGTGTGGGCCGTGTGCGCAAGCTGAACATGGGACCGGAGTACGTGAGCGCTTTCGTGATCGGCGACCAGCTCCTGTGGGGGGCGGCTGAACCGCTGCGCCGTACCTTGCGCATCCTGCTGGGCAAGTGATCGGCCCTTTACTTTTATTGCCAGACCAGGCTGCGGCATGTGTCGTTGCGGCCTGACAACAGAATGTGCGTTTTTTCCTCCAACGCCGCGCGGCCTGCGCGGCGTTGTGCCATCTGGATGCCCACTGCTTGTAACGTTGGTACACAATAGCGGCCAGCATTGCGGCAAGACAGCCGTCCCCCCGTGTGTGGGGTGGACGAGGCCGGGGGAGGGGTTGGCGCCGCATCGGAGCACACGCATTCCGGGGGGTACGTCGGGTGCTTCAGAATCGTGCCAATCCTGTCGATTGAACAAAAATTGACGGCGATTCTTATCCACGCATTTCACCTGTTGGGTGAACTTGCTGCGCTAACTCGTTGATGTTAAGTTCGTTTGCACATTACAAAATAACGGAGTCGAAGGTGAGGGTGAGCCAATACCGCCGGAGAGAATCGTCCCATCGCAGTCCGCGTTGGTCGGCCGTCGCATTTGCCGCCGCGACCCTGCTGCTGATCCAACCGACGGCGCAGGCGGCGGGCTTTGGTGCGCTGCATGTGCGATCCAGCCTCGGGCAGCCGCTGCAGGCAGAAATCGATCTGACCGGTGTGACGCCCGAAGAGGCGCAAAACCTGGTCGCCAAGTTGGCTGCTCCTGACGCCTATGCCCGGGCCGGCCTGACATACAACCCAATCGTCTCGTCGCTGCGCGCGTCGCTCGTGCGCCTGCCAGATGGCAATTACGTCGTGCGCCTGCGTTCGACGCAGCCTGTGGCGGAGCCGTTTGTTGACGTGCTGGTGGATCTGAACTGGGCAAGCGGCCACGTGTCGCGCGCCTACACCTTCCTGCTCGATCCGGCGGGCTCCAGCAATAGCACCCAGAATTTTGCGCCGACGCCTGTCGTGCAGGCCACGACACCCGGCGCGGCAGAGCCGGCCCCGGCGACCCCGCCGCAGGCAGCGGCGCCTGCCGCATCCACGGCGGCTCCGGCACGTCAGAACCGCCCGGCTCGCCAGGCCGCACGTCCGCAGCAGGGCGCACCCGCCGCCACGGCCCCAGACGCTGCGCCCGGCGGCGCGTACACCGTGCAGCGGGGCGACAGCCTGTACGACATTGCGTCGACAGCGGCCCAGGGCCAGGACGCCGTGTCGCTCGACCAGATGTTGCTCGCACTGTATCGCAACAATCCGAACGCGTTCATCGGCGGCAATATCAACCGGCTGCGTACCGGTTCGGTGCTGAAGGTGCCGTCGCAGGCCGAAGCCCAGAAGGTTTCGCCGCGTGAAGCGCGCCGCGAGGTCGTTGCCCGCACGTCGGGCTTTGCCGGTTACCGTAACCGGCTGGCCACGGCTGCCGAGGCCAACGCCGCCACGGATACCGATTCGGCCCGCCAGCAGAGCGGCAGCGTGTCGGCTCGCGTGCAGGATCAAGCCACGCCTGCAGCCAGCGGGCGCGACGAGCTGCGCCTGTCGAAGGCAGAGCGTTCAGGCAAGGCGGGCGCTGCCGCGGCCCGCGACGAGGAACTCGTCGCCAAGGAGCGTGCGCTCAAGGAAATGGAATCGCGCGTTGCACAGTTGGAGAAGAATCTCGCCGACATGCAACGCCTGGTGGAGTTGAAGAACGCCGAGCTGGCCAAGGCGGCCGCCAATGCCGCCAAGCCGGCCGCAGCGGCGCCGTCCGTGGCGGCCCCTGCGGTGACGGCAGGCAATGCGCCTGCGCCGGCTACGGCAGCTGCAGCATCCACGCCGGCGCAGGAGCAGCCGGCCGCGGCAGCGCAGGCCGACACGCCGGCCGCTTCGTCCGTAACGGCGGCGGCTTCGGCACCGGCGGCAGCCTCGGCGCCGGTTGCGGCCGCGTCCGCGCCGACCGCTGCTGCAAGCGCACCGGCAGCAGCTGCGTCCGCGCCTGCCGCCGCACCGAAGAAGGCACCGGTGGTCGTTGCGCCGCCGCCCGTTGAGGAAGAATCGTTCTTCTCGACCCTCCTGGGCAACCCGATGGCACTGGGCCTGGGCGGACTCGTGATCGCGCTGCTGGGTGGCCTGGTGGTGTATCGCCGCCGCCAGCAGAAGCCCGACCAGGCACACGGCTTCCAGGACAGCCTGCTGTCGCAGGAAAGCACGGTCATGGCCGGCGCCAATTCGCTGTTCGGTGCAGCCGGCGGCCAGAGCGTCGACACGTCGCAGCACAGCGTGTTCGGCGCGGATTTCCGGATCGGCGGCGGCAACGAGAGCAATGAAGTCGACCCCATTGCCGAGGCCGACGTCTATATCGCCTACGGCCGCGATGTGCAGGCCGAGGAGATCCTGCGTGAGGCGCTGGAGCAGCATCCTGACCGCCAGGCCATCCGCCTGAAGCTGATGGAGATCTACGCCAATCGCCAGGACGCACATGGCTTCCAGACCATTGCCGAAGAGATGCTGGCGCAGGTCGGTGCCGGCTCGCCGGAGTGGGCGGAGGCGGCTGCGATGGGTCGCAAGTTCGACCCGGCCAACCCGCTGTACCTCACGGTGCAGGGCGACGGGCAGCATCCCGCCGCAGAAGCCCAGCCGGCGCCCATCCACAGCGGTGCGGCCGTAGCGGGCGCTGCCGCGCTGGCCGGCGTGGGTGCCGCGGTTGCCGCCGAAGCGTTCAGCCCGACGGTGACCGGACAGACTACCCGCCGCGGCGACGACTGGACGACGTTGTCGCCGGATCTGGACCCGTCGGCTCCGTCGACCAAGGCGCCGCAGCTGGCGGACCTGGAGCTGCCGCTGGACTCGTTCCCGGCTCCCGCGGCTGGTGAGCCCATCACCGCGCCCGCCGAGGCCTCGGACATCTTCAAGACGCATGCCGAGCCCGAAGCCGATCTGCCGCAGTTCAACGCGCATGCCGGCGAGGCCTATCAGCCCGTCGCAACGCCGCCGCTGCACATGGATCTGTCGGACCTCTCGCTCGATCTGAACCCGACGCCGCCGGCTGAGGAAGCCGCCGCTCCCGCCGCATCCGCTGACATTGGCCTGCCGAGCTGGGCGCAGCCGACCGATCTGTCGCAGGCGCCGATGCATTTCGAAGCCGAGCCGCATCACGCCCAGCCCGCAGACGTGGCCAACGACGAACCGCAATCGGCGATCCGCCTCGACACCAACCTGCCGCATACCCTGTCCGGCGAAGGCGGTACCGACGGCGTGCGCGATCTGCAGATCAAGTTCGACCTGGCCAAGGCCTACATCGAGATCGGTGATAAGGAAGGCGCACGTGAACTGCTGCAGGAAGTGCTGGACCTGGGCGATCCGTCGTTCCACGCCGAGGCCCAGGCCCTGATGCGCCAGATCGGCTGACGCACCGCCTTTACGCCATCGACGGCGCCGGCAGGGTGGTATCCTGCCGGCGTTTTTCTTTCCGCATGAGGATTCACAGGGCATGACGCGCATCGCGCTCGGCATCCAGTACGACGGTGCCGCGTTCTCGGGTTGGCAGTCGCAACCGCACGGCAACACCGTGCAGGACGTGCTCGAAGCCGCCTTGCGCCAATTTGCGGGCGTGCCTTTGCAGACGACCGTGGCCGGCCGCACCGATGCCGGCGTGCATGCACTGGGGCAGGTGGTGCATCTCGACACCGACCTCGTGCGCGACCCGTTCTCGTGGGTGCGCGGCACGAACGCCTTCCTCCCGCCGACCGTTGCCGTGCGCTGGGCGCAGCCGATGCCGGACGATTTCCATGCGCGCTTCTCCGCGCATCGCCGCACGTATTACTACGCGCTCACGTTCGGGCCGACGCGTGCGCCGCTGCTCGACGGCAAAGCCGGCTATGTGACATTGCCGCCTGGGCAGTCACTCAATGTGGCCGCGATGAACGAAGCCGCGCAGGTGCTGGTCGGCGAGCACGATTTTTCATCCTTCCGCGCGGCGGAATGCCAGGCCAAATCGCCCGTCAAGACGATGTATTCGGCGGAAGTGCGCGGTGAGGGCGAATGGGTGTTCGTGCGCATTCGCGGCAGCGCCTTCCTGCACCACATGGTGCGCAACATCATGGGCTGCCTGGTGGCGATCGGGCGCGGCCGCCAGCCGGCATCGTGGATGGCCGATGTGCTTGCAGCCCGCAGCCGTGTGGCGGCAGCCCCGACGTTCATGCCGGACGGGCTGTACCTGGCCGAGGTGGGCTATCCTGATGCGTTCCAGCTGCCGGCGTCTCCGGCATCGGCCAGCCTGTTCCGCGGCGTGTTCGACGAGCACGCCGGGCTCTGAATCCGCCATGTCTCTCCACCGAACCCGCATCAAACTGTGTGGCCTCACCCAGCCGGCCGACGTCGACCACGCCGTTGCGCTCGGTGCCGACGCCATCGGGCTGGTGTTCTATCCGCCCAGCCCGCGCTACGTCGCCACCGACCGCGCGGCTGAACTGGCCCGCCGTGCCGGGCCGTTCGTGACCGTCACCGGCCTGTTCGTCAACGCCAGCGCGGACGACGTGGCCCGCGTGCTCGACCAGGTGCCGCTCACGCTGCTCCAGTTCCACGGCGACGAAACGCCCGAGCAATGTGCCGAGATTGCGGGCAAGGTCGGGCTGCCCTGGCTGCGCGCCCTGCGTGTTCAGCCAGGGGCTGATTTGGTAGAATTCGCCGATCGGTTTGCCGCTGCCCAAGGCCTGCTGCTCGACGCATTTGTCGAGGGGTACGGCGGTGGCGGCCACGTCTTCGACTGGACCCTGATTCCCCCGCAATGGCTCTCGCACTCCGCACTGCCAAGCGCCGCTCCTCGGCTCGTTTTGAGTGGTGGGTTGAGCGCGCAAAACGTCGCTGGCGCGATTGAGCGCGTGCGGCCCTACGCTGTCGATGTCAGCAGCGGAATCGAGGCCGCACGGGGCGTGAAGGACCACGCCCGCATGACTGCATTCGTGCGTGCGGTCCGCGAGGCCGATGCTGCCCTGGGCGCGTCGGCGCAGGCCTGAGCCAGGTCGGCCGGTCTCTCGCGGTTCGCGCTTCCTGAATTCTTCCGCCGATGCGCCCTTGTTTGGTGGCTGCGGCGGACGCCTCGAGAGATTGCCATGTACAACCTGCCCGACGCCCACGGCCATTTCGGCCCCTACGGCGGCACCTTCGTTGCGGAAACGCTGTCCCACGCGCTCGATGAACTGCGCGACGCCTATGCGCGTTACCAGCACGATCCCGAGTTCATCAAGGAATACGAGTACGAGCTGAAGCATTTCGTCGGCCGTCCGTCGCCGATCTATCACGCGCGCCGCCTGACCGAGCACTGCGGCGGCGCGCAGATCTACCTCAAGCGCGAAGACCTGAACCACACCGGCGCGCACAAGGTGAACAACGTCATCGGCCAGGCGCTGCTGGCACGGCGCATGGGCAAGCCGCGCGTGATTGCGGAAACGGGCGCCGGCCAGCACGGTGTTGCCACCGCCACGATTGCCGCGCGCTACGGCATGGAATGCGTCGTCTACATGGGCAGCGAAGACGTGCGCCGCCAAGCTGCGAACGTCTACCGCATGAAGTTGCTGGGCGCGACCGTGGTGCCGGTGGAATCGGGGTCGCGCACGCTCAAGGACGCGCTGAACGAAGCGATGCGCGACTGGGTGACCAACGTGGCCGACACCTTCTACATCATCGGCACGGTGGCGGGCCCGCACCCGTATCCGATGATGGTGCGCGACTTCCAGGCCGTCATCGGCGAGGAGTGCAAGGTGCAGATGCCCGAGATGACGGGCCGCCAGCCGGACGCCGTGATCGCCTGCGTGGGCGGCGGCTCCAACGCCATGGGAATCTTCTATCCGTACATCGACCACGCCGGCGTGAAGCTGATCGGCGTGGAGGCGGCGGGCGAGGGCATCGAGACGGGCCGCCACGCGGCATCGCTCACGGGCGGGTCGCCGGGCGTGCTGCACGGCAATCGCACGTACCTGCTGCAGGATGAGGACGGCCAGATCATCGAGACGCATTCCATTTCGGCGGGTCTGGACTACCCCGGTGTCGGCCCCGAGCACGCCTGGCTGAAGGATGCGGGCCGCGCCGAGTACGTCCCCGTCACCGACAAGGAAGCGTTGCAGGCCTTCCACGACCTGTGCCGCATGGAGGGCATCATCCCGGCGCTGGAATCGAGCCATGCGCTCGCGTATGCCTGCAAGCTGGCGCCGACGCTGCCGAAGGACAAGATCCTTCTGGTCAACCTCTCGGGCCGCGGCGACAAGGACATGCACACCGTCGCCGAGCTCTCCGGCATCAAGCTCTGAACCTGAAGGCATTGGCACCCGCATGACCGAGCGCGCCATCGACGGCATCTTCAACGAGGACTGCATTGCCGGGGTCCGGCACCTGGCTGACGGCAGTGTGGACCTCGTCATCGCCGATCCGCCGTACGGGCTGGGCAAGGACTACGGCAACGATTCCGACAAGCTGTCGGGCGATGCGTACCTCGCCTGGTCCGAGCGCTGGATCGACGCGGTCTTGCCGAAGCTGGCGCGCAACGGATCGCTCTACCTGTTCTGCACGTGGCAATACGCGCCGGAACTGTTCGTGATGCTCAAGCGGCGCCTCACGATGATCAACGAGATCATCTGGGACCGCCGCGTGCCAAGCATGGGCGGCAGCACGCGCAAGTTCTCGTCGGTGCATGACAACATCGGCTTCTTTGTCGCTTCGCGCGATTACTACTTCGATGTCGACGCCGTGCGCATCCCGTACGACGCCGAAACCAAGAAGGCGCGCAGCCGCAAGCGTTTCGAGGGCAAGAAGTGGCTGGAGGTCGGCTACAACCCGAAAGACGTGTGGAGCGTGTCGCGCCTGCATCGGCAAGACCCGGAGCGCGCGGAGCACCCCACGCAGAAGCCGCTCGAACTGGTCGAGCGCATGATCCTGGCAAGCTGCCCGCCCGGCGGTCTGGTGCTCGACCCGTTCCTGGGCAGCGGCACGACCGCCGCGGCGTGCGCGCGCCTCGGCCGCCGCTTTGCCGGCTTCGAGATCAACGCCGAGTACTGCCGTGTGGCGCGCGAGCGCGTCGCGGCGGTGCATGCTGCTGCCGCCAACGCCCAACCGACTGATTCGCAGGCGCCCGACACCGTCAAGGTTGCCTGACCCACTGATCCTGCCATGTCCCGCATTGCTCAAACCTTCACGCAGTTGTCCGCGCAGGGCCGCAAGGGCCTGATTCCGTTCATCACGGCGGGCGACCCGTACCCGGAGATGACCGTCGACCTGATGCATGCGCTGGTCAAGGGCGGCGCCAATGTCATCGAACTGGGGGTGCCGTTCTCCGACCCGATGGCCGACGGCCCGGTGATCCAGCGTGCGTCCGAGCGCGCATTGGCGAAGAAGATCGGCCTGCGCACCGTGCTCGAATACGTACGTGCGTTCCGCGCCACCGACGCGACGACGCCCGTGGTGCTGATGGGCTACGCCAATCCGATCGAGCGCATGGGCGCAGACGCGTTCGCCGAGGCCGCATCGGAGGCCGGTGTCGACGGGGTGCTCGTGGTTGACTACCCGCCGGAGGAGTGCGAGGGCTTTGCCAAGACCATGCGCGATGCCGGCATCGACCCGATCTTCCTGCTGGCGCCCACCTCCACCGAGGCGCGCATTGCGCAGATCGCCCGGGTGGCGAGCGGCTACATCTACTACGTGTCGCTCAAGGGCGTCACGGGCGCTGCGACCATCGATCTGGACGCCGTGGCCGCGCGCATCCCGCAGATCCGTCAGCACGCGCGCCTGCCGGTGGGTGTCGGCTTCGGCATCCGCGATGCGGCAACGGCACGCGCGATCGGCGGTGTGGCCGACGCGGTGGTCATCGGATCCCGCATTGTGCAATTGCTGGAAGAGGCTCCGCGCGAACAAGCGGTACAATGTCTGACTGATTTCATCGCAGAGATCCGGCAGGCCCTCGATGCTTGACCGCGGCCCCGATCTTCGCGACCCCGTATTCAAGGAGCACGCATGAGCTGGCTGGACAAACTGCTTCCGCCCAAGATCCAACAGACCGATCCGTCGCAGCGCAAGGGCATCCCGGAAGGCCTCTGGATCAAATGCCCCGCTTGCGAGTCGGTGCTGTACCGCACTGACGTCGAAGCCAACCTGCACGTCTGCCCGAAGTGCGATCACCACATGCGCATCGGCGCGCGCGCGCGGCTGGATGCGTTGCTCGACGCAGAGGGCCGGTACGAACTCGGCCAGGAGATCCTGCCGGTCGACGCGCTGAAGTTCAAGGACACCAAGAAGTACCCCGACCGCATCAAGGCGGCCATGGACGATACCGGCGAAACCGACGCCATGGTCGTGATGGGCGGCGCCATCCATGCGCTGCCGGTGGTCGTGGCCTGCTTCGAGTTCGAATTCATGGGCGGCTCGATGGGTTCCGTGGTGGGCGAGCGCTTCACGCGCGGCGCGCAGACGGCGCTGGAGCAGAAGGTGCCGTTCATCTGCGTGTCGGCCACGGGCGGCGCGCGTATGCAGGAAAGCCTGCTGTCGCTGATGCAGATGGCCAAGACCACGGCGATGATCCAGAAGCTGGCCGAGGCCAAGCTGCCGTTCATCAGCGTGCTCACCGATCCGACCATGGGCGGTGTGTCCGCCAGCTTCGCCTTCATGGGCGACGTGGTGATCGCCGAGCCGAAGGCGCTCATCGGCTTTGCCGGCCCGCGCGTGATCGAGCAGACCGTGCGCGAGAAGCTGCCGGAAGGCTTCCAGCGCGCCGAGTTCCTGCTGCAGAAGGGCGCCATCGACATGATCGTCGACCGCCGTAACATGCGCCGTGAGATCGCCGAACTTCTGGCCCTCCTGCAGAAGCAACCAGCCGACGCGCTGGCCTGATGCGCGACATCCGTTCATCGAAGCGCGGGCGATGAGTCCGCGCTTCTTGTTTTTGCGCGGCCGGTTCCGCGCGCATTCATCGCATGCAGACTTTCGACACTCTGTCTGACTGGCTTGCCCATCTCGAAACGGCGCACCCGGTCGGCATCGACATGGGCCTGGCTCGCATCAGCCGCGTGCGCGACGCACTTGGACTGCAGCTCAAGTCCGTCGTCTTCACCGTGGGCGGTACCAACGGCAAGGGCTCGACCTGCGCGATGCTCGAGTCGATCCTGCTGGCGGCGGGCTACAAGGTCGGGTGCCACACGTCGCCGCACCTCATCGACTTCAACGAGCGCGCCCGCGTGAACGGCGAAATCGCCACCGACGCAATGCTGCTGCCGCATTTCGAGGCGGTGGAGCGCGCGCGCTGCAGTTTCGAGACACCTGTCAGCCTGACGTACTTCGAATTCACCACGCTGGCGATCATGCATCTGTTCGCCAATGCGGGGCTGGATGCGGTGATTCTGGAGGTGGGGCTCGGCGGCCGGCTCGACGCGGTCAACATCATCGACACCGATTGCGCCGTCGTCACCAGCGTCGACCTGGACCACATGGCCTATCTGGGCGATACGCGCGAGGCGATCGGTTTCGAGAAGGCGGGAATTTTCCGCCCGGGCAAGCCGGCCATCTGCTCTGATCCGGTGCCGCCGATTTCGCTGGTCAAGCACGCCGAGGCCGTTGCCGCAGACCTCTGGCTGATCGGCCGCGACTTCAACTTCCAGGGCGACAAGCAACAATGGGGCTTCAGCGCCCGAGGCCGGCGGTGGTCAAGCCTGGGGTACCCGGCGCTACGCGGGGCGAATCAGCTTCTGAACGCGTCGGCCGCGCTGGCTGCGCTCGAATCGGTACGTGACCGGCTGCCGATCTCGGCGCAGGACGTGCGCCTGGGGCTGTCGCAAGTGGCGCTGCCCGGCCGGTTCCAGGTGCTGCCGGGCCGCCCCGCCGTGATTCTCGACGTCGCGCACAATCCGCATGCCGCCGCGGCGCTTGGCCAGAATCTCGAAAACATGGGGTTCTTCCGCTACACCTACGCGGTGTTTGGTGCAATGCAGGACAAGGACATCGCCGGTGTGCTGGGCCACATGCTGGACAAGGTCGACCATTGGTGCCTGACCGACCTGCCGCCCCCCCGTGCGGCGTCCGCCCAAAGCCTAGCTGCGGCCCTGGCCGACGCCGGCTTCCGTGCCGGCAAGGATACGAGCGTCAGCACGTTCAGCGATCCCGCCACGGCCTATCGCAACGCCATGGAGCGCGCAACCGAGGATGATAGAATCGTGGTCTTCGGATCGTTCTACACCGTTGCCGGCGTGCTGGCGGAGCGCAAGAGTCGCGCGCACTAAACCCGGGTGCCCCATGGGACTGCTTTCCATCTTTTCCTCCCGCAAGAACGCTGAAGGCGAACGCTCGCGCGGCGTATCAGCGAATGCCGCCGGCAGTGCCGCCGATGTGGCGCGTGACGCGGTCCGCGAGTCCCGTGCGTCGTCCAAGGCCCGCAGCCGGGCATCGCGTCGCGATGACGACGATGACGGCCTCGACCCTCAGCTCCCGCAGAAGCAACGTGCCCGCCGCCGCCTGATCGGTGCAGTGGTGCTGGTGGGCGCAGCGGTGATCGTCTTGCCGCTGGTGTTCGACGCCAAGCCGCGTCCGGTGACGGATGCCGTGGCGGTGCAGATCCAGGACCAGCCCGTGGACCGCGGCGCCAACGCTTCGAGCGATGAGCCGAAGGTCGCCAGCCGGCGCTCCACGCCGCGCGCAACGCAGGATCAGGCGCAGGCGCTGGACCAGGGCGAAGAGGTCGTGGCCTCCACCGATGCCCCCGCTCCCAGCACCAACGCCGGGGCCCCGCAGGCCCAACCCGACGCCAAGCCGACGCCACCCAAGACCGTGGCAAGCACGACGCCGGTGCCGGAACCCAAGCCCGCCGCGAAGCCGCCCCAGCAGGCACAACAGGCCGCCGCGCCCGCTGCCGATCCAAAGGACGGCAAGTTCATCCTGTTGATCGGCGCCTTCGCCTCGGAGGAGCGTGCCCACAACTGGCTCAGCAAGCTCAAGGCCGACAAGATTCCGGGATACATCGAACACAGGAAGGTGCCCGAGAAGGGCGATCTGGCGCTACTGCGTGCCGGCCCGTTCAAGGACCGCGCCTCGGCCGAAGCCGCGCAAAAGCGCGCCGAACAGATCGGCCTGACGCCCAAACTCGTTCAGCAATAACGCCATCGCCATGCGGCCAAGCGCGCACTCGCCAGACGCAATGACCCGCTGCGCCATCCGGACCACGTACGTGCCGATGCAGGCCGCTGTCTGATGCAACCGACTTTCTTTGACTACGGCGTGCTGTTCATTGTCGTCACGTCGGCTTTGGTGGGGCTCTTCCGCGGGCTGATTCGCGAGGTGCTGGCCTTGCTCGGCTGGTTGTTTGCCGCATGGGTCGCGTATTCGTTTTCGGGGGTGGCGGCAGGGTGGATGCCCGAGTCGCTGCCGGGCGGGCCGGTCGCACGCACCGTGCTTGGTTTCGTCCTACTGTTTATCGTGACGGTGATTGCGACGTCGCTGGTGGGCGCGCTGCTGTCGGCAGTGCTCACGAGCGCGGGGCTCAAGCCGGCAGACCGCGGCCTGGGCATGGTTTTCGGGCTGGCGCGCGGCGGGGTGATCATCCTCGTGCTGATGACGGTGGCGGGCTTCACGAGCCTGCCGGAGCAGCCGTTCTGGCGCGATGCCATCACGCGGCCGTATGCGGAGCAGGCGGTGCAGGCGGCCAAGCCGCTGTTGCCGCCGGACGTCGCGAAATACGTCCACTATTGATTCGGGCGGCTTGGCCACAAGCTGGTCGTCCGGCACGTTTTTTCGGCGCCTGCAACGGGTGTGGGCGCCACCAATACGTTCTCGCTGGAGATCGACATGTGCGGTATCGTTGGCGTGGTTTCGTCCACGCCTGTCAATCAGCTGATCTATGACAGCCTGCTGCTGCTGCAGCACCGGGGGCAGGACGCGGCCGGCATTGCCACCGCCTCAGGCAGCACCTTCTACATGCACAAGGCCAACGGCATGGTGCGCGACGTGTTCCGCACGCGCAACATGCGCGGGCTGCCCGGCACGAGCGGTATCGGCCAGGTGCGCTATCCGACGGCCGGTTCTTCCAGCGAAGAAGAGGCCCAGCCGTTCTACGTCAATGCGCCGTTCGGCATCGTGCTCGCCCACAACGGCAACCTGACGAACTCCGATCAGCTGCGCGAAGAGATGTTCCGGCGCGACCGCCGCCACATCAACACGCAGTCCGATTCCGAAGTGCTGCTCAACGTGCTGGCTGATGAGCTGCAGCGCGCGAGCAATGACATTCCGCTCGACCGCGATTCCATCTTCACTGCCGTGGCAGGGCTGCACCGGCGTGTGCGCGGCTCGTACGCCATCGCCGCGGAGATTTCCGGCTACGGCGTGCTGGCTGTGCGCGACCCGTTCGGCATCCGCCCGCTGGCGCTGGGCAGTCAGGAGACGCCGGACGGCAAGATCGAGTACATGGTGGCGTCCGAATCGGTGGCGCTGGAGGGCATCGGGTTCAAGTTCGAGCGCGACGTGGCGCCCGGCGAGGCGATCTTCATCGACCTCGAAGGCAACCTGCACACCAAGCAGTGCGCCGAGAACCCGCAGCTCACGCCGTGCATTTTCGAGTATGTCTACCTGGCGCGTCCGGACTCCCGCATGGACGGTGTCTCGGTGTACGACGCGCGCCTGCGCATGGGCGATTACCTGGCCGAGAAGATCAAGCGCGAGGTGACCGAACGCATCGACGTGGTGATGCCGATTCCCGATTCGTCGCGTCCGGCTGCCATGCAGGTCGCCAACCGGCTCGGCGTGCCGTATCGCGAGGGTTTCTTCAAGAACCGCTACGTCGGCCGCACGTTCATCATGCCGGGCCAGGCCGTGCGCAAGAAGTCGGTGCGCCAGAAGCTCAATGCGATGGCGATCGAGTTCAAGGACAAGAACGTGCTGATCGTGGACGACTCCATCGTGCGCGGTACCACGTCCTCCGAGATCGTGCAGATGGCGCGCGATGCGGGCGCCAGGAAGGTGATTTTTGCCTCGGCCGCGCCGCCCGTGAAGTACCCGAACGTGTACGGAATCGACATGCCCACGCGCGGCGAGCTGGTGGCGCATGGCCGCACGCACGAAGAGATCGCCAGGATCATCGGTGCCGACCAGCTCGTGTACCAGGACGTGGAAGACATGAAGCGCGCCGTGCGCGACGTCAACCCGGCGCTCAAGGAGTTCGATGCGTCCTGCTTTGACGGCAAGTATGTGACCGGTGACATCGACGAGGCGTACCTCGACCGCCTGGAAGCGTCGCGCAACAGCTCGGCGGCGCGCGGCGACCAGGCGCAGAACGATGATCCGCGCACGCAACTGCACCTGCAGCGCTCGGCCGTGAACGAATAGGCCGTCTGCGCACGCCCAACAAAAAGCCCGTCTCGAAGACGGGCTTTTTGTTGGGCGTGCGCCGGCGCGCTTCACTTCAGCATGCGACGGCGCAGCAGCCACAGGCACAGCCACAGCGCGCCCACGGCGTACAGGAGCAGCACCCCCAGATGCACGAGGATGTGGTCGGGCGTGCGGCCGAGCATCAATGGGCGGATCAGTTCGACGGCGTGCGGCAGCGGCAGGACATTCGTGACGGCGCGCACGGGCGCGGGCAACTGCGAGAGCGGAAAGAACACGCCCGAAAGCAGCATCATCGGCGTGATCACAAGCGTCTGGTAGAACATGAAGAAGTCGTAGTTGGGCGCCAGCGCCGTCATGTTCATCGCCAGGCAGGCGAAGGTGAACCCCGTGAGGACGACAACCGGAAGCGCGAGCAGCGCCGCCGGCATCGATGCATAACCGAGTGCGCCCGCCACCAGCATGATCGCCAGGCCAGAGAGGACCGACTTGCTCGCCGCCCAGATCAGCTCGCCGAGCACCACATCGCCGAGCGTGAGGGGCGCGTACAGGATGGCCTCCCACGTGCGCTGGACGTGCATGCGCGAGAACGCCGAATACATCGCCTCGAAGCTGGCCGACATCATCGTGCTCGAGGCCACCGTGCCGGCCGCCAGGAAGGCAATGTACGAGACGCCGTCGACATGCCCGACCAGCAATCCGAGCCCCAGGCCCAGGCCGAACAGATAGATCATCGGATCGGCAAGGTTGCCCGCCATCGACGGGATGGCCAGCTTGCGCCAGACCATGAAGTTGCGCAGCCAGACGGTCTGCCAGTTGCGGAAGTTCAGCGGCAGCAGCGGCTGCGGGTATGCGCTCTGCTGTGCGACGCGGGGAGCGGTTTCGGTCGACATGGGGAAGTTCGTTCGGTCAGGCGTCAATCACGCATTTCGCGGCCGGTCAGGCGCAGGAAGACGTCTTCGAGATTGGCAGGGCGGTGCAGGTAGCGCAGGCCTGGCAGCGTGTGCGTCTCGGCCTGGGTGCGCAGCGCGGCGACTAGCGGTTGCGGATCGCGTGCGTAACAGAAGAGCGTTTCGCCGCTGGTCTCGACACGCTCGGCCAGCGGTGCGAGCAGCGCGCGCAAGGTGTTGAGGTCATCGCCGTAGACCTCCACCACATCGCAGCCGATTTCGCGGGCGATCAGCTCGTGCGGCTTGCCTTGGGCGATCTTGCGGCCGTTGTCGATCACGCAGAGCTCGTCGCACAGGCGCTCGGCTTCTTCCATGAAATGCGTGGTCAACAGGATGGTCTTGCCGGCGGCAAGCAGCGAGCGCAGCCGCTCCCAGATCAGGTGCCGCGCCTGTGGATCGAGCCCCGTGGTGGGCTCGTCCATGACGAGGATGTCCGGATCATTGATGAGCGCGCGTGCCACGGTCAGCCGGCGCTTCATGCCGCCCGACAGCGCCCGCACCGGCGCGTCGGCCTTCTGTTCGAGCCGCGCGAACTCGAGCAGGGCCGGGATGCGTTCGCGGATCACGGCGCCGGACAGCCCGAAGTAGCGTCCAAAAATGCGCAGGTTTTCCGAGACGGAGAAGTCCGGATCCAGGTTGTCGAACTGGGGGACAACGCCCACGCGCATGCGTGCGCGGTGGGCAAACTCCGGGACGCGCTCGTTGCACAGGAGCACGGTGCCCGCGTCGGGCATCGTCATGCCGAGCAGCATGCGCAACGAGGTGGTCTTGCCCGCGCCGTTCGGCCCCAACAGCCCGAAGCACTGGCCGCGCCGGACGCTGAAGCCGAGGTCATCGACGACGGTCTGGTCGCCGTAACGCTTGCGCAAGCCATCAACGCTCAGGATCGGTGTGCTGGCCACGCCAGAACCCGGTTGCTCGTATCGCACGTCGCCTCCGTTGGAAAACGCTGATTATGCGCCGGCCGGTGTCGATGCGTACGCGCAAGCGCACCATGGGATGGGGACTCTCAGGCAACAAAAAGGCCAGGCGGATCGCCTGGCCCCAGTTCGCAGCACACGCTCGAGGGCGCGACGGATGGCGGGTTACTTGGTGGCGGCGTTACCGATCACGCCACCCAGCGCAGCACCGCCCAGTGTGGCGCCTGGACCGCCCCAGATGGCCGCCCCGGCGACACCACCTGCGGCCGCGCCCAGCGCCGTATTGCGCTGCTTTGGCGTCATGTCCGCGCATCCGCTGACGGATGCCATTGCGGCCGCCAGGATCAAGGATACGAAGGCACGCATGACGAACTCCTTCTGTCGTTTGTGTACCTGTATTGAAGGGCACGTTCGGGCGAATGTGCAGCCATCGTTGCCTGAAAACCGTGTCAGCCGATTCCGACGTGGCGAGCACGGCGCCGTGCGCAAGAGTTCCCGGTATGTCAGCGCGCCTTGGCGGGCTTCTCCTGGCGTTCGTACTGGAATTCGGGCATCGACTTGATGGCGTCCTTGGTGGCGCCCGGCAACACGATGCGGCCCTGATCGTATTTGAACTGGTTCACAGGGATGGCGACGTCATGGCGGCCGAGGCCGACAAAGCCGCCCGCTCCGACCACCGCAAACGACACCGCGTTCTCTGGCGTCACGATCAGGTCGCGCACGCTGCCGACCTTCTCGTTGGCTTCGTTGTAGACCGGCTTGCCGAGCACCTGCTTCTTCACGCTCACGCCCTTGATGACGGCATCCAGTTCAGTGACCGAGACCCCGAGCGTAGCGTGGCCCGCGACTTGCGCAGAGACCTGCGGTGCAGCAGCAACGAACGCGGTAGCGAGCAGGACAGCGGTGAGACGTTTCATCATGACTCCACGGTCGGTTGAAGAACGCCTGTCACTGTATGCCGCTGCGGCTGTCCGACCCAGGCGAAGCGGTCCGAAACCTCTGTAGGACAAACGGGGGATGCCAAAGAAATCGGCATCGCAGGCGGCTACACTGAAACGCCCGGCCCTTGCCGGATGTATGGATCGATCTCACGACGGAGAACCCGACATGATGACTCTGGAGCAACTTGGCATCCTGCAACGATCGCA
The DNA here is from genome assembly GCF_001683835.1 of Ralstonia sp. RL. Lineage (NCBI taxonomy): Bacteria > Pseudomonadati > Pseudomonadota > Betaproteobacteria > Burkholderiales > Burkholderiaceae > Ralstonia > Ralstonia sp. RL. The sequence goes on from NZ_LWRX01000078.1 coordinate 23,111, forward strand.
GCTCGAGGCTTGGATGGCCGTCACAGAAGAGACCTTTGGTGGGGTCAATCGCCTGATCGCGCTGAACCTCCAGGCCTTCAAGGCCGGCTTGGGCGAGACCGAGCAATGCGTGCAGGAGGCCGCGGGTGCGCAGGATGCCGCGCAGTGGTGGAACGCGCAGGCGCGCTATCTCCAGCCGGCCGGAGAACGGGTTTCCGGCTATACCCGCAACGTGGTGGAGATCGGCATGGAGACGCAGAATGGCATCGCCCGCGCGCTGCAGCGTCATGGCGATGAAGTGCGCCGCCAGTGGGGCCATGTCGCAGAGAACCTCGCCGATGCCGTGCCCCCGGGCGCGGAGGCTGCCGTGAAGTTCTTGAAGGCGTCGGTGGGCCTCGAGGTGGCGGCCGCTGAAGCCGCTGAAGGGGCGGCCTCGCAAGCCGCAAGTGACGCTGTCGCCAAGACGGGCGCTGCACCTTAGGCGCCCAACACAGGCGACACCCGTCGGCACTGGGCCGACATCGATTTCGGCACTGTCCTACAAGACGGTGCGGGCGGGTTTGGACAGCCGGCCCGTGCGCCTGTTTCTACACTTCCTACATGTCCATCAACATGTAGGAGGTCATCATGTCCTATCTCGTTGCGTGGCTCTTGGGTGTCCCCGCGGTCGTGTTGCTGTTGATCTGGCTGTTCGTGCATTGACAGCCCGGCTTCCTCAATGCGAACCGGAGGACACATGACTTTCCGAGACGACTGCAAAATCGAAGTATCCGCGTATGAACTCTCGCCCGATGCATGGCGAGCCGAAGTCAGCATCGTGCACATGAGCAGCGGCGAAGTGCTGTTGCCGCGAACCACCGTGCGCGAATCGTCGAACACCTACCCGAGCGCCGGGATCGCGCTGGAGGCAGCGCGGGCCTATGCCGAGGCGATGATCGCCTGCGGGCAGTTCGACTGCAGCCCCGCGCTAGACTGATCGGCAGGGCTGCCCGCAGCGCCCCGCGCCGTTACGTTCTGTTACCAAATCGCGGGCGCCGTATCACCTGTGTGCGCGGCCCTGAATAGAATACAGATACCGTATTCCGCGCCGGCTACGGAACTTGCCCGGCGCACCAGCAGTAGGTGATGGAAATGATTCGACGCAATGTGCTGTGGATTGCAGGTGCGGCCGCACTCGCAGTGCTGGCCGTGCCGGGAGTGGCGTCGGCGCACGTGAGCGTCGGCATCGGGTTTGGCGTGCCGGTTGCGCCGGCTCCTGTGTATGTGGCTCCGGCTCCGGTGTACTATCCGCCGCCTCCGCCGGCCTACTACGCGCCGCCGCCCCCGCCGCCTGTGTACTACGCGCCGGCGCCCGTCTATTACGGTCCGGCTCCCGTCGTGGTGGGTGCGGGCTGGTACCGCTGGGGCCCGCACTATCGCTGGTACGACGGGCGCCATTGGGGGCGCTGGCGCTGAACGGCGCGATGATGCAAGGCCAAAGGCTCCTTCGGGAGCCTTTCGTTTTGGCCGTGCGCGATGGCATGGCATCTGCGTGGAGATGGAAGGACGATGCACGATCGCCGCCTCGCGACAAAGCAGCGCGGGGCAGAACCGATGGCGCGTCTGTCCGCTCGATATGGCATCCGCATGAAACGGTGCGGAAGGTGTGTGCCGGACGCCGGCGCACGGCATGTTTGCAGTACTCGTCGAAGGAGTCTTCATGCAAGTCAACACGCAACGCTTTGCAACCCGTACGCTGCTCGCAGTCGCAAGCGGCCTGGCCATGGCTGCAGGTGCGGCAGTCGCGCACGCTGGCTCGGTCGATCCATACCGGCCCGCACAGAAGGTCAGCCGTGCTGATCCCTACACGGATGGCGCCAAGGTGAACCGCGCAGACCCGTACACCGACGGCGCCAGGGTGGGCCAACGCGACCCGTACACGGAGGGCGCACGGGTGGACCGCCGCGATGCCTTTACGGACGGCGCGTGACGCGTCCTTCTGCAATGCAACATCAGGCCCGGGGCATACCCGGGCTTTTTGTTTGCACATCTGCATTGGCGGTGGCGCGTGTTAACGTCCACCCCAAGGAGGGCTGGCGCACGGCCCATCTGCGACGATACTGAAAGCACACCAGGTATCGGCTCAGTTGCGTCGGAGGCCGCGATCCTGCCGTGGAACCGACGCATGCCGGTGGCATACTTTTGCTTCGCGCGAAGTGTCGCGCATGTGCACTACGACAACCAAGGAGAACGTCATGAAAACCAAGCCCTGCCTGTGCCAGGACGATGTCACGAAGATCCTGGATGCCGCCGAGAAGGAAGCGCGGGCGCATCAATGGGCCGTGACGATCGCAGTGGTGGACGATGGCGGCCATCTCATGGGCTTGCGCCGCATGGACGGCTGTGCGGTCATCTCGTCGTATATCGCGCCGGAGAAGGCCAAGACGGCTGCGCTCGGCCGCCGCGAATCGAAGATCTACGAAGACATCATCAACAACGGCCGCGTATCGTTCCTGTCGGCGCCGCATCTGCAGGGCATGCTAGAGGGCGGGGTGCCGATTCTTGTCGAGGGCGTGTGCGCCGGCGCCGTTGGCGTGTCGGGCGTGAAGTCCGCCGAAGACGTACAGATCGCCAAGGCGGGTATTGCGGCTGTGCACGTGATCTGCTGACGCGCGTCGGCAGCGCATCGAGCGAAGGCAAGAGAGGGCGCGGCGCAGGTCGCGCCCTGTTTGTTTGAGGCAGGGAATCCGGGGCAAAGAACGGCTTGGCTGGCGTCGTCCGGCAGATGGGTCTGGAATCTGCCAACGCGAATTGACGATGGCTGGCTACGGCCGAATGTCTCCTGAGAGAGACGTCCCCACAAAAGTCGTTGCGTGCTACTTGGTCAGGATCAGCTTGCCGAAGCGCGTGACGCGCAGCGTGTACACCGCGCCGTTGTGCTGGATGGCGACGGCGCTCTGGCCGGCAAACAGCTGCTCCGACGTCATGACACGCGTGTCGCCGACGAGGGAAGCCGCCGGTGCGGCCGCCGGCGCTGCGGGTGCCGTGTTGGCGCTGGCTTGGCGCGTGCGGGCCACGATGACGTGGCGACGGCGCGTCACGGTGCGTCCTGCATCCTGGTGTTCAGCGGCGTTCATGGCGGTGTCCTGATGAAAAAGCGTTGGCTGGCAAGGCGCTGCAGTGAATGCGGAGCAGTCTAAATGAGAATCGTTATCATTACAAGTCGAATTCTTACGTGGCTGCTCGCGGCCAGCGCCAAAAAGAAAACCGGGCGTGAAGCCCGGTTCTGCTCAGGTGTGGCCCGGTGCCTCGCGTAGCAGGCGCGTACGCTCATCGGCCAGTTGCGCGCGGTAACGCTCGTAGTGGCGAAGGATGTCGGCGATGATCTCGTTGTCCCGCAGATATTCGATGTCGTAGCCTTCGCGGCCGTCTTCGAAGAACGTCACCGGTTCGTGCACGATCGCGGTTTCCGCCTCGGCCGCCTGCCGCGGTGTGGTCGCCGGCAGCAGCTTGGCAACGACGCGTACGCCGTAGACGAAATCGCGGTGCGATGCGTCCGGAATGACCAGGCGCACGCTGTCTTCCGCTTCGCGCACATGTGCCTCGATGCCGCGGGCGCGCAGTTCATCCACCACGTCGTTCATGGCGGGCCGTACGTGTCCGGCGAGGAAGGCGCGGACGTCGGCCTCGGTGGCGGGGTGGACCATCTGCGCGAGGCGCCGCCGCCAGTGCTGGCCGCTCCAGAACGACGTCGCCGGGCCAAGCTCGCGGGAATAGTGCGCGCGGTCGGCCAACATGCCGCGCCACAGCCCGTAGCACAGCAACACCATGATGATGGCCACGGGCAGCGCGGCCACGAGCGTCATCGCCTGCAATGCCTTGAGCCCGCCGGCCAGCATCAGGATGGCAGCCGTCGCACCCAGCACGGCCGCCCAGAACAACCGTTGCCACACGGGCGAATGCGCGGCACCGCGTGAAGCGATGGTGTCGATCACGAAGGCGCCCGAATCGGCCGACGTGATGAAGAACACCGCAATCAGCACGATGGCCAGCCACGACAGCGCTGTGCTGCCCGGGAAGAAGTCGAAGAAGCGGAAGAGCAGCGCATCGACATTGGTGGCCGTTTGCGCGAGGTTGCCCATGGCCGCATGCGTGTCGAGCCAGATGGCGGTGTTGCCGAAGGCCGTCATCCACAGCAGGTTGAATAGCGTGGGGGCGATGAGCACGCCAATCACGAACTGACGCACCGTGCGCCCGCGCGAGATGCGCGCAATGAACATTCCGACGAACGGCGACCACGACATCCACCACGCCCAGTACTGGATCGTCCAGTTGCCGAACCAATCGCTGGCATTGGGCGGCGTGTACGCGAACGTGCGGAAGGACAGGCTGACCAGGTTCGACAGGTAGTCGCCGACGTTCTCGCTGAAGGCCTGCAGCAGAAACACCGTGGGGCCGGCGATGATGACGAACGCCAGCAGCAGGAACGCCAGCGCGAGGTTGAGTTCGGACAGCCGGCGTACACCGTTGCCGAGCCCCGATGCCGCCGACGCGCCGGCAAGCGCAACGACGCCACAGACCAGCACGACGCGGAACGTATCGGAGTCGGTCTGCCAGCCGCCCACCAGGTGCAGGCCCGCGCCCAGCTGCAACACGCCGTAGCCCAGCGTCGTCGCAATGCCGGCGACGGTGCCGATGAGCGCGAACGCATCCACGCCATGGCCGAGCGCACCGTTGATGCGCTCGCGCAAGAGCGGATACAGCCCGGAGCGCATCGTCAGCGGCAGGTTGTAGCGGAAAGCGAAGTACGCCAGTGCCAGGCCCATCACGCCGTAAATCGCCCAGGCGTGAAAGCCCCAGTGGAAGAACGTGGTGAGCATGGCCTCGCGTGCGGCGAGTGCGGTCTGCGGGTTCGCGCTCGGCGGCTGCAGGTAGTGCTGCATCGGCTCGCCGACGCCGAAGTACATCAGGCCGATGCCCATGCCCGCTGCAAAGAGCATGGCCGTCCAGGAGACGAAGCTGAATTCGGGTTCGGCCTCATCGGGGCCCAGGCGGATATCGCCGAAGCGGCTCGCCGCCACGATGATGAGAAAGGCCAGAAAGCCCGTGACGGCCAGCGTGTAGAACCAGTCGAAGCGTCCGGTCACCCACCGTTGTGCGGTGCCGAACACGACGTCGGCCAGTTCGGGGCGAACGGCGCAGAGCACGAGCAGCAGCACCAGCGCGGCGAGGGCCGGCACGACAACTTGGGGGACGAGGGTGATACGTGGGAAGGTGGCGGGGGATTCTGAAGCGTGGGACATGCGTGCGTTGAACGATCCTGTCGACGAACTGAGGAGGGGTCACAAGTACAGCCCGCATCGTGTTGTTGCAAATATGCGGGCCCTGAAATGACGAACCCCCGTGCGGGGACGGGGGTTCTGTCGCATGCGGTGCGGCTATGCGAGCGCAATCAGTTGCGCTGCGGCTCCGTCACGAAGCCGATGCGCGCGAGGCCGCCTCGCTGGATGGAGGCCATCACCTGGGCGACGCGCTCGTAGCGCACGTTGCGGTCGGCGCGCAGGTGCATCTCGGGCTGCGGCTGCTGCTGCGCGGCTTTTTCAATGTCAGCCTGCAGCGTGGCCTCGTCGACCGGCTGGTTGTTCCAGAACACCTGGCCCTGCGCGTCGATCTCGACATTCACGCTTTGCGGCTTGGCATCGTCGGGTTTGTTGGACGCGCGCGGCAGGTCGATCTTGACCGCGTGGTTGATCACGGGAATGGTGATGATGAAGATGATCAGCAGCACCAGCATGACGTCGACCAGCGGCGTCATGTTGATCTCGCTCATCACCTCGTCATCGCTGTCGAAGGATCCGAAGGCCATGATGACTCCTTACTGCTGCTTGACCGCGGCGAGCCGCACGCTGGCGTCGTCGCGCGAAGCGCCCGGACGCAGGCGCGCGCCGGTCACGAAATACGCGTGCAGGTCGTGCGCAAAGCGGTTCAGCTTGGCGATGATCGCCTTGTTGCCGCGCGTGAGCGCGTTGTAGCCGAGCACCGCAGGAATCGCCACCGCCAGGCCGAACGCCGTCATGATCAGCGATTCGCCCACGGGGCCGGCCACCTTGTCGATGGTCGGCACGCCTACGGCGCCAATGCCGAGCAGCGCGTGATAGATGCCCCACACCGTGCCGAACAGGCCGACGAACGGCGCGGTCGAGCCCACCGACGCGAGCACCGCCAGGCCCGACTGCATCTGGCCGACCGATTCGTCGATGGCGCTCTTGAGCGAACGCGTGATCCAGTCGGAGATGTCCATCACGTCGTGCAACTGCGGCTGGCTGGCGCGGTGGTGCTGAGCGGCTTCGCGGCCCGTCTGCGCAAGCACGTAGAACGGGTTGTCCTTGGGCGAGCCCAGCGTCTGCATGGCGTGGTCGAAGTCGTCGGAGTGCCAGAAGCGCTTTTCAGCGCCCTGCGCCATCGACTTCAGGCGCACGATGTCCCACGCCTTGGTGAGGATGACGATCCACGAGGCGAGCGACATGAGCAGCAGCAGAATTGCCGTGGCGCGGGTGACGACGTCGCCTTGTGTCCAGAGGTGGGAGAGACCGAGTTCCTGCATGATGAATGTCCTGAATGAGCGAAAGGCAGATCCGGTGGGATCGGATTAGTTGTCGAGCTTGAAGACAAACGGCTTGTTGGCGACCACGGTCATGGCGCGGCCGTTCTGCTTGTACGGGCTGCAGCGCAGGTTGCGCGCGGCATCCAGTGCGGCGCGGTCCAGGCGCGGCGAGCCGCTGGACGTGATGACGGCCGTATTGGTGACCACGCCGTCCGGCCCAATGGTGACCTTGACCACCGCGCGGCCTTCCTCACCCATCTTCTGCGACATGGTGGGGTAGGTCAGCGGCGGATCGTTGCACTGGATGTCGTTGATCCCGACGCTGATGGGGCCGGCGGGGGCCGGCGCTGGCGCCGGTGCCGCTTCCACGGGCGGCGGCGGAGGCGCGGGCGGTGCGGCGGGGACAACGGGCGCGTTGTCCGATGGCGGCAGCGTGGGCGCTGGCGTGGGAGCGGGCTTGGGCCGCGCCACGGGCTTGACGATGTTCACCGGCTTCGGAGGCGTCGGCTTGGCCGGCTCGGGCTTGGGCGGCTCCGGCGCGCGCACCGGCTGCGGCGGCGTGGCCGGGATGAGGTTGACCTGCAGCTCCGGCGGTTCTTCCTTGTGCGGCGGCGGCTGGATCAGGCCGAGCTGAATCAGCATCAGCACGCCCGCGTGCAGCAACAGCACGACCACCAGAATCTTGAGAGTACGAGGGTGAATCATCAACGACCGGGAATCGAAAGCAGAAAAAGGGGTGCGATGCGACGGTGGCGGGATGGACGCCGAAAACGGCCAGCAACGTCAGCGCTTGCCGAAGACGATCAGTGAAACCCCAATGCTGATGAGCAGACTCAGGAGCAGTTCCATGGCGCCTTGCGTTGAGCCGGCGGGATCGCCGTCGGCATGACAGGCATTTTAGGCCTACAAGTTGCAACAGTGTTGCGATAAGTGGCAACGTTCTGTTCAAACGCAATCGCAACGACAGGCAAGAGTATAAACGATAATGATTCCTATTTGAGATCATTTCCTCGCCGCCCGTGGGGTGAGGCGCACATCCAGACGGCTGATAGCCCGGTGGCGCGCACGCAGGCGGTGCGGCCCGGATGGCGCCGCGGGCTCGCAACTTGCAAACACAGGGGTCGATCCGGGCTCCGCCGTGTGCGCAAACGCGCTAGGATGAAACCCATCCAAACACGGTGGCGAACCGGCCAACCGTGACCGACGCAAACGGGGAAGAAGGGGGCGACCATGGACGAAGCCAACCTCAGCATGGACGACGCCGATGACGACGGCACGTTCGTCCCCACGGGCGGGCGGCAGCCGTCGCTGCTGTCGTCGCTCGATTCCATGTGCGCGCAATTTGCGCTGCGCACCGTCTGCGCGATGGGGTTGCGGTTCAACCTGCGCACGAACATCAACGACATCCTGACCGTCTGTGCACCGGAGCTGATCTGGCCGGTGACGGTCATCCACCGCCTGCAGCGCTTCCTGGCGGCCCGCTGCGCCGACATGCCAGGCTGGCGGGCCGTCGGCAAGCTGGATCTGCCCACCTTCATGGATCGCCACGGCCAGTGGAGCAGCGCCTTCGACGAAAGCTCGCTGTTCTACTACCTCGATGAATACGTCAAGCACCACGCGAAGGACATGTTCACGGTCTTCGGCGCCTCCTGCCAGGCGCTGGGCGAGCGGCTGGCCGGCGAGCGCGTGCTGCTGGTCGGCAACATCGACATGCTGGCGCGCGTGCTCGGCCTGCCGCCGCATGAGCGCGCGCTGCTGCTGTTCGCCTCGCTGGTGAAATACAAGCGCGATCTGCGTGCGGTGATGGTCGACTGCAAGGTCGCGCACAGCCAGGAAGCCTTCCAGTTGCTGGCCAGCCTTGCCGGGGCGAGTACGGCGGAGGTGGCGGCGTCGTTGCGGCCGGGGTCACGGCTCGAGACGCTTGGTCTGATCGAGCCGCCGCTGCCGGAGAACAGCGTCACCGATCTGGGCGACCTGATGCGCATCTCCGACCGCCTGCTGCATGTGCTGCTGGGCGATTACGCCAGCGAGGCGGAGATGATGGCCGTCTTTACGCGCCCCGCGCCGCCGACCACGCTGTCGCAAGCCGATTACCCGCATGTCGAGACCGATGCGCGCTACCTGACCGCATTGCTCGAGAACGCCTCGCGACAGCGCGCGACCGGCGTGAACATCCTGCTCTACGGCGCGCCCGGCACCGGCAAGACCGAGCTTGCGCGCGTGCTCGCGCGTGATGCCGGCTGCGACCTGTACGAGGTGGATTGTCTGGACAAGGACGGCAACAGCCTCACCGGGAAAGACCGCTATCGCTCCCTGCAGGTGTCGCAGGCGTTCCTGCGCGGGCGGCCCGGCGCGGTGCTGCTGTTTGACGAAGTGGAAGACGTGTTTCCCGGCCCCACGCGCGAGCTGATGAGCCTGTTTGGCCACGAAGAGCCGCGCGGCTCGGTCAACGGCAAGGCGTGGGTCAACCAGACACTCGAGCAGAACCCCGTGCCGGTGATCTGGGTATCGAATTCCATCCGGCAGATCGACCCGGCGTATCTGCGCCGCTTCCAGTTCCACCTGGAGCTGAAGGTGCCGCCGCCGACCGTGCGCGAGAGCATTATCCGCAAGCATCTGGAAGGGCTCGATGTGTCGGATGCGTTCATGGCGAAACTGGCCGCGCGCAAGACGCTCACGCCCGCGCAGATTGATTCCGCCGCGCGTTTTGCGCGCCTGACGCAGCCGGCCATGGAGGAATCCGCAGAATCGCTGATCCTGCGCCAGCTTGATCACGCCGACCAGGCCATGGGGCTGCGGCCGGACGTGCAGGCGCATCGCGTCGTCACCGAATACAAGCTGGACTATCTGAACCTGGAGACGCGCTTTTCGGTCGAGCGCATCATTGACGCGCTGCGGGCGCGCAAGCGCGGCACGCTGTGCTTCTACGGGCCGCCCGGCACCGGCAAGACGGTGCTGGCCGAACACATTGCCGGCGAGCTCGATGTGCCGCTGATGATCAAGCGCGCGTCCGACCTGATGAGCAAGTACGTGGGCGAGACCGAGCAGCAGATTGCGGCAATGTTCGCCCGGGCGGAAGAAGAGCGCGCGCTGCTGCTGCTGGACGAGGCCGACAGCTTCATGCAGAGCCGCCAGGCCGCCGTGCGCAACTACGAGGTCTCCGAGGTCAACGAGATGCTGCAGGGCATGGAGCGCTTTGACGGCATCTTCATCTGCACGACCAACCTGTTTGATCGCATCGATGAAGCGGCGCTGCGGCGCTTTGCCTTCAAGATCCGCTTCAAGCCGCTGATGCGGCAGCAGCGTGAGCAGATGTTCATTGCCGAAGCGCTGGGAGGAAAGGCCGAGGCGCTCAAGCCGGTGTGGCGCGAGATTCTTGCCTCGCTCGACATGCTCACGCCCGGGGATTTTGCGGTGGTGAAGCAGCAATCGGTGCTGCTCGGCGAGGCGCTGGAGCCGGAGGCCTTCCTCGCACAGCTGCGCCAGGAGCACTCCATCAAGCCCGAGCTGCGTGAACGCCGGTCGATCGGCTTCACGCAGCGCTGATCAATCGACGATAAACAGCTTCGCGCCGGTCTTCGTGGACGACAGGTGCGCCTCGGCATCGTCGCCGACCTGGTAGCTCATGCCGGGTCTGAGGGTGAACTTGCGGCCGTCCTGCAGCGTGGTTTCCAGCTCCCCCTCCAGGCAGAACAGGACGTGCCCCTTCTTGCACCAGTGGTCGGCCAGGTAGCCCGGTGTGTATTCCACCATGCGCACGCGAATCCGGTTGCGTTCGTCGCCAAAGTCGCGCGTGCGCCAGATGGCGAGACCGGTTTCTCCGCGATGTTCGGTCGGTTCGACGGTAGACCAGTCCGTCGTGCCGAAGGGGAAGGGGGCCATTTTCATCGCAATGTTCCGGTGTGTGACGAGAGGCCTTGATGGTAGCAGTGGCTCGAGTGCTCATCACGTCTCAATCGAGGTGATCTACGCGCGGCTTCTGGGCACGCCCCGACGGCATTGCGCGGCCGTCAATAATGGGGACGCCGGCCCGCCATTCCAATGTTGATGCGGCGTTGCAGCACGCCGCCGATGACCGCACAGCAATGTATGCAGAAAATGCATGGTGCTATGCAACATCGACATAACGATGGCCATGCGCTTCTCTAATATCGTCGCTTTTTACAAAGCGTGACGAACGTGGGCCGCCTTGAACGCTTGGCCGCCCCATGAGATCCGCGTCCTGCGCGCAGCCTGTGCGGCCCGCGCCATCCTTGGAGAAAGTCTTGAACACCAAACGTCTGACCTCGCACATCGGGGTCGCCATGCTGCTGGGCATCGCCGTGGGCTGGGGCTGCCACGAATACGCCAAGGACGCCGCGGCGGCCAAGGACATCGCTTCGTACTTCAGCATCATCACCGACATCTTCCTGCGCATGATCAAGATGATCATTGCGCCGCTGGTGTTTTCGACGCTGGTGACTGGGCTGGCGAGCATGAGCGGCGGCAACGCGGTCGGCCGCGTGGGCCTGCGCGCGATGATCTGGTTTGTGTGCGCTTCGGCGACCTCGCTGGCGCTGGGCATGGTGCTGGTCAACTTCTTCCAGCCCGGCGTGCACATGAACTTGCCGCTGCCGGAGGTGACTGCCACGTCGGGCCTGAAGACCGGCGACTTCACGCTCAAGGCCTTCATCACCCACGTGTTCCCGCGCAGTATCGTGGAGGCCATGGCCACCAACGAGATCCTGCAGATCCTGGTGTTCTCACTCTTCTTCGGCGCTGCGCTCTCGACGATGAAGAACCCGATGAAAACCGTGATCGGCCGCGGCCTGGAAGAGCTGACCAAGCTGATGTTCCGCATTACCGACTACGTGATGCGGTTTGCACCGCTGGGCGTGTTTGCCGCCATGGCCGCTGCCATCACGGTGGAAGGCGTGGGCGTGCTGTGGACGTACGGCAAGCTGATCGGCGAGTTCTACCTGGGCCTGGCGCTGCTGTGGGCGATCCTGTTCTTCGTCGGCTATGTGCTGCTGGGCCGTTCGCTCGGGCGCCTGCTGGGGCTGATTCGCGAGCCGACCATGCTGGCGTTTGCCACGGCGAGCAGCGAATCGGCGTATCCGAAGACGATGGAAGCGCTGGAGAAGTTTGGCGTGCCCAAGCGCGTGGCCAGCTTCGTGCTGCCGCTGGGCTACTCGTTCAACCTCGATGGCTCGATGATGTATCAGGCGTTCGCGGTGCTGTTCATCGCGCAGGCGTACAACATCCAGATGAGCTTTACGCAGCAGGTCACGCTGCTGCTCGTGCTGATGCTCACGAGCAAGGGCATGGCCGGCGTGGCGCGCGCCTCACTGGTGGTGGTGGCGGCCACGCTGCCGATGTTCCATCTGCCGGAAGCCGGTCTGCTGCTGATCATCGGCATCGACCAGTTCTTCGACATGGGCCGCACGGCCACCAACGTGATCGGCAACAGCCTGGCCACGGCCGTGGTGGCGAAGTACGAACCGGCTGAAGAAGAAGGCGAGGGCGAAGTCGCCGCGCAGCCGAACCTCGGCTAAGGCCCAAAGTAAAAACGCCACCTACCCAGGTGGCGTTTTTTTATTCAGCTTGCGAAGCGAGGGAGGTCGCTGCAGGGGTGAGCGGCGCATCGCCAATGTCGACGCGCTGCGCCATGGGCGCCTCTCCCAGCAATGCAGCCACCATGGCTTGCAGCGGAAGCACGTCGCCGGTGCTCATGAAGCGCGGCGAAGCAGCCTGGCCTGACGCGTGCAAGCCCGCCGCCGCCAGCGTGCGGCCGAGATGGCGCGCGACGGCATGTCCTGTGTCGATCAATGTCAGCCGGTCGCCCGCAATCTCGCGGATGGCATCTTCCAGGAATGGGTAGTGAGTGCAGCCGAGCACCAGCGTGTCGGCATTCGCATCGAGCATCGGTTGCAGATAAGCCTGCAGCAGCTCGAGCACGGCCGGCGAATGGGTATCGCCGCGTTCAATCAGCGGGACGAGGCCGTAGCCGGGTTGGCTCAGCACTTGGCAATCGCCGGAGGCAGCGGCCAGCAGGCGTGCAAATTTCTCGCTGCGCAGGGTGCTTTCAGTCGCCAGAACGCCGACCACACGGCTCTTCGACGTGGCAACCGCCGGCTTCAAGCCCGGCTCGACGCCGATCACCGGCACCGCGAGTTTTTCGCGCAGCACGTGCACGGCCTGCGCCGTGGCGGTGTTGCAGGCGATCACCAGTGCCTTGCAGCCTTGATCGACGAGCCATTCGCACACACGCAGCGTGCGATCGGCAATGTATTCGGGTGATTTTTCCCCGTACGGGGCATGGCGGGAATCCGCCAGGTAGAGAAGCGATTCGGCCGGCAGTTCGGCGCGAATCGCGCGCAGGACGGAGAGCCCTCCGAGGCCGGAATCAAAGACTCCGACCGGTGCCTGCGCGCGTGTGGTCATGTTGCAGCGATCAGGCTGCGGCGACGGGGATCTTGCCGATCTTCGCCTGCCATTCCGCCGGGCCGGTCTTGTGGACCGACGTGCCGGAGCTGTCCACGGCCACAGTGACCGGCATGTCCTTCACGTCGAACTCGTAGATGGCTTCCATGCCGAGGTCTTCAAACGCCAGCACCTTGGCGGCGCGGATGGCCTTCGACACGAGGTAGGCCGCGCCGCCCACGGCCATCAGGTAGGCCGACTTGTGCTTCTGGATGGCCTCGATGGCCGCCGGGCCGCGCTCGGCCTTGCCCACCATGGCGATCAGGCCCGTCTGGGCGAGCATCGTCTCGGTGAACTTGTCCATGCGTGTGGCCGTGGTCGGGCCTGCCGGGCCGACGACTTCATCGCGCACGGGGTCGACCGGGCCGACGTAGTAGATCACGCGGTTGGTGAAGTCGATCGGCAGCTTCTCGCCCTTGGCGAGCATGTCGGCGATGCGCTTGTGCGCGGCGTCGCGGCCGGTCAGCATCTTGCCGTTGAGCAGCAGCGTCTGGCCCGGCTTCCACGAGGCGACTTCTTCCGGCGTGAGCGTGTTCAGGTCGACGCGCTTGGACGTTTCCGTGTTGGGCGCCCACTCGACCTTCGGCCATTGCGACAGGTCCGGCGCTTCCAGCTTGGCGACGCCGCTGCCGTCCAGCGTGAAGTGCGCGTGACGCGTGGCGGCGCAGTTCGGGATCATCGCCACGGGCAGGTTGGCTGCGTGGGTCGGGTAGTCGAGGATCTTCACGTCCAGCACGGTGGCCAGGCCGCCCAGGCCCTGCGCGCCGATGCCCAGCGCGTTGACCTTCTCGTACAGCTCGATGCGCAGTTCTTCCACGCGGTTGCGCGGGCCGCGGGCGATCAGGTCCTGGATGTCGATCGGCTCCATCAGCGCTTCCTTGGCCAGCAGCATGGCCTTTTCAGCCGTGCCGCCAATGCCGATGCCCAGCATGCCCGGCGGGCACCAGCCGGCGCCCATGGTCGGCACG
>NZ_LWRX01000149.1:0-48150 GCF_001683835.1 Ralstonia sp. RL
GATGTAGTCGAGCAGCGAGGTCTTGCCGTGGTCGACGTGGCCCATCACGGTCACGACCGGCGGACGGGTCTGCGCCTCGGCATTCGTCTGCTCCTCAGCGCCCTCGATCAGCAGTGCTTCGGGGTCGTCCAGCTTGGCAGCAACCGCCTGATGGCCCATTTCCTCGACCACGATCATCGCGGTCTCCTGGTCCAGGACCTGGTTGATCGTGACCATCTGGCCGAGCTTCATCATCTGTTTGATGACCTCGGCGGCCTTCACCGACATCTTGTGCGCCAGATCGGCCACGGAGATGGTTTCCGGCACGTGCACTTCGCGCACCACCGGTTCCGTCGGTGCCTGGAAGGCGTTGCGATTGTCGTCGCCGTGACGGTTGCGGCCACCCTTGGAACCCGCACGCCAGCCGTCCACACCACCGCCGGTGTCGCCGCGCGTCTTCAGACCGCCGCGCTTGCCACCGCGGGAATCTTCCTGCCAACCCGACTTGCCGCGGCCACCCTTCTTGTCGCCGGACGGTGCGGCCGCAGGTGTAGATACCGGTGCAGCAGCCTTCTTGGCAGCGGGAGCGGTGCGCGCTTCGCCCGCCGGCTTAACCGGCTTGTGCAGCGTGCCCGATTGCTCGGCCTTCTTCGTTTCTTCGGCCTTGCGCTCGGCAGGCGTCTTCAGCACGCGCGCCGGCGCGTTCATCATTTCGCGAATAGCGCGCGCCTCGGCCTCGGCAGCTTCGCGGCGCTTGCGTGCAGCGTCCTCTTCAGCCTTGATCTTGTCGGCGGCAACGCGGGCCTCGTCGGCGGCCTTCTGCGCGGCTTCGCGCTCGCTCGCCAGACGTGCGGCGTCCTCCTCGGCCTTGCGGCGCGGGGCTTCGTCCGACGCTTCGGCTGCGGCGCGGGCGGCTGCAGCTTCTTCCTCCGCCTTCTTGGCGGCGAGTTCAGCCTGGCGCTTCTGCTCCGCTTCGGCAGCTTCCTGGCGCGCGCGACGCTCGGCCTCTTCGCGCTCCATCGCTTCCTGGCGCGCCTTGAGCTCGGCTTCCTGGCGGGCCAGCAACTCGGCCTGACGGCGTTGTTCTTCCTCGCGGCGCGCCATCTCTTCAGCATCGACCACCGGAGCAGCCGGTGCGGCTTCCGCGTCCGCGGCCGCCGAAGTCGGCTCATCACGCTTGACGAGCACGCGCTTCTTCTTGACTTCCACTTGCACGGTGCGCGTCTTGCCGGTGGCATCCGCCTGGCGGATCTCGCTGGTTTCGCGTTTCGTGATCGTGATCTTCTTGCGCGCGCCATCCTCGGCGCTGCCGTGTGCTCGCTTGAGATAGTCGAGCAGACGGGTCTTGTCCGATTCGGTGATGACGTCTTCCGGCGTCGCCTTTTGCACGCCCGCGGCCTGCAATTGTTCCAGCAGCGCCGATGCGCTACGGTTCAATTCGCCAGCGAGTTGGGCAACTGTTGTGCTTGCCATTCAAACCCTTTCGATGCTTGGTTTCAGTGAGGATTGCGATAAACGATCAACGTTTATGCGACTCACGAAAACCAGTGTTCACGCGCCTTCATGATCAGCGCCTTGGCCTGTTCTTCGTTGACGCCGGTCATTTCGACCAGTTCGTCTACGGCCAGCTCGGCCAAGTCGTCACGCGTCTGGATGTTCCCCTCGGCCAGCTTGCCGATCAGCTCCGGGGTCAGCCCCTCGAGGTCGCGCAGGTCTTGCGACACCTTCTCGACCTTTTCTTCCTTCGCCAGCTCCATCGTCAACAGCACGTCACGGGCGCGGTTGCGCAGCTCGTTGACGGTGTCTTCGTCGAACGCTTCGATTTCCAGCATTTCCTGCAGCGGCACGTAGGCAACTTCCTCGAGCGAGCTGAAGCCCTCTTCGATCAGGATGTCGGCCACTTCCTCGTCCACGTCGAGCTTGTCCATGAACAGCTTGCGGACCACGGAGCTTTCCTCGGCCTGCTTCTGTGCCGATTCGGCCGGCGTCATGATGTTGATCTGCCAGCCGGTCAGCTCGGACGCCAGGCGAACGTTCTGGCCACTGCGGCCAATGGCCACTGCGAGGTTTTCCTCGTCGACCACCACGTCCATGCTGTGCTTTTCTTCGTCAACGACGATGGACTGCACCTGCGCCGGCGCCAGCGCACCGATCACGAACTGCGCCGGGTCTTCCGACCACAGGACGATGTCCACAGCCTCGCCGCCGACTTCATTGCGCACAGCCGTCACGCGCGTACCGCGCACACCGACGCAGGTGCCGATCGGGTCGATGCGCTTGTCGTGCGCGACGACCGCGATTTTCGCACGCACGCCCGGGTCACGCGCAGCGGCCTTGATCTCGAGCAGGCCCTGTTCCATTTCAGGCACTTCGTTCTCGAAGAGCTTGATGAGGAACTCGGGGCACGTGCGCGAGAGCTCGATCTGAGGGCCGCGTGCGCTGCGGTCGACGTTCAGGATGTAGGCACGCACGCGGTCGCCGGTGCGCAGATTTTCCTTCGGGATCATCTGGTCGCGCGTCAGCAGCGCTTCGACGCGGCCGGATTCGACGATCAGGCCCTTCTTGTCGGCACGCTTGATGGTGCCGGTCATGATCTTCTCGCCGCGATCCAGGTAGTCGTTCAGGATCTGCTCGCGCTCCGCATCGCGGATGCGCTGCAGGATCACCTGCTTTGCCGCCTGGGCGCCAATGCGGCCAAACTCCACCGACTCGATCTGCTCTTCGATGAAGTCGTCGACATTGATATCCGGGTCCTGCTCCCGGGCTTCGAACAGCAGGATCTGCTTGTCCGGCTCCTGCAGCCCAGCATCGTCGGGAACGACGAGCCAGCGGCGGAAGGTTTCGTGTTCGCCCGACTCACGGTCGATCGCCACGCGCACATCCACGTCTTCTTCAAAGCGCTTCTTGGTCGCCGAAGCCAGTGCAGCTTCCAGCGCCCCGAACACCACATCCTTGTCGACGTTCTTTTCGCGCGCAAGCGCATCGACGAGCAACAGAACTTCGCGGCTCATTGCTTGTTCCCTTTGTTTCGATTTCCTTTGAAGTCCAGCACGGGCACGAGCCGGGCGCGGTCGAGTTCCGACAGCGTGAATTCCAGCAGCGCCGGGCCATCCTTGCCCTCGAATTCGAGGCCGATCCGTTCCTGGCCGGGCTCTCCCGTCGGAGCCTGAACGATTCCCGTGAAATTCTTCTGCCCACCCACCGGCAGGCGCAGCGTCACCTTGGCCTCGA
This sequence comes from Ralstonia sp. RL, assembly GCF_001683835.1. NCBI lineage: Bacteria > Pseudomonadati > Pseudomonadota > Betaproteobacteria > Burkholderiales > Burkholderiaceae > Ralstonia > Ralstonia sp. RL. Next base: position 3,211 of record NZ_LWRX01000149.1, read on the forward strand.
GGCCTGCGAAACGCGTGAAGTCGGCCAGTGTGCGCAGCGGGCGGTCCAGCCCCGGCGAGGACACTTCGAGCCGCTCGTAGTTGACATTTTCAACTTCGAACACACGCGTGAGCTGATGGCTCACTTTTTCGCAATCTTCAATGACGATGCCGCGTTCCGCCTGATCGATATACACACGCAGCAACCCTGCCGGCGCGCGTTCCACTTCCACCAGCTCATAACCCATGGCGGCGAGGGTTTTCTCAATCAGATCAGTCAGATGCACGTTTTTCCTGAAGAATGTCCCGGTATTGCCAACCTGCCGAAGCAAAAAAAAATGGGCGCAACGCCCATATCATTCGCCCATCTTCTGCAGGATGACCTTTGATTAGACTCGCATTGTACTGCGTCTTGTGGCAAAACGCAAAAGTTGCCCACCATGGCTGCTCGGGCGGGCGCCGTGGCGAATTCCGCACACAACGCCCTTCAACGCCATCTCAGCGCTTGCCGCCACGTTTGCCGCCGCGAGCCTTGTTGCCGTTCGGCATGCCGCCGCCTTTTCCGCCCGGGCGCTTGTTGCCTGGCACGCGGTTTCCGTCTCGCATCGCCCCGCCTGGGCCGCGCCCGTCCGGGCGGCCGCCCATGCGGGTGCGCGCAGTCAGCGTGGTGGGGCCGCCCACGTTGATGTAGCCCATCGAGGTCTGCATCGGATCAGGCTGCCGGGGGCTGGACTGCCGGCGTTGCGGCGGCAGCGCGCGGTTGCCGTTCTCGATCCCGAGGCCGCGCGACTGGAAGTTCGCTTCGCCGGTGAAGCCGGAAGACATCGGCCCCATCAGCACGGGCGCCGGCTGGCGGCGACGATTGCCCTGGCGGTTCTGCTCACCGGAGCCGGCCGCGGGCACCTTCATGCCTAGCGTGCTCATCAGCGTACGCACGTCCTCGGCCGGCACCTCCTGCCAGCGTCCCCGCTTGAGGCCGCGCGGCAGCACGAAGCTGCCGTAGCGCGTGCGGATCAGCCGCGACACCGTCAGGTTGACCGCCTCGAACATGCGCCGCACTTCGCGGTTGCGGCCTTCGGTCAAGGCGACGTGATACCAGTGGTTGACACCCTCGCCGCCGCCGTCAACACAGCGCAGGAAGTTCGCTTCGCCATCCTGCAGCTGGATGCCGTGAAGCAATTTCTGGCGGTCGGTTTCCGTCAGCTCACCAAGCGTGCGCACCGCGTATTCGCGCTCGACGCCGTACCGCGGGTGCATGAAACGGTTCGCAATATCGCCGGAGGTGGTGAAGATCAGCAGCCCTTCGGTGTTGAAATCCAGGCGACCAACGGCGACCCACTTGCCGGTCTTCATGCGCGGCAGCGCGTCGAACACGGTCGGACGGCCTTCCGGATCGGACTGGCTGACGATTTCGCCGGCCGGCTTGTGGTACAGCAGCACGCGCGGCGGCTTGTTGGGCAGCTTGCGCTGGATGAGCTTGCCGTTGACCCGCACCTGATCGGTCGGAAGGATACGCTGACCGATGTGCGCTGGAAGCCCGTTCACGGAAACACGGCCCTGCAGGATCAGGTCTTCCATGTCGCGGCGCGAGCCCAGGCCGGCATCCGCCAGGATCTTGTGCAGCTTGGGGGCGTCGTCCTCGGCGGTGAGCTCCCGGACCTTCGGGGGCTGCGGATTGCCGCCCGCGTCGGTCTCGGAGTCATACGCGCCCGAAATCACATACTGGAAGACATCCTCGGCGCCCTTGACACCCTTGGGGCCCTTGCCGCCGCGGTTCTGGTTCTGCGCTCCAGCCTTGCCCTGCGGCTTGCCGCTGCGGTTTTGACCCTTGGCGCGGCCGCCCGCGTTCTTGCCAGCCGCGCCCTCGGTACGCTCGGCGCCTTGCTGGCCATCGTTCTGGCGACGGCGGTTCTTGCCGAAGCGGCCCCGCGGGCCCCTGCGCTCGTCCTGGCCCTCGGCTGATGCAGGCTCGGGCTGCGCAGCGCCCTCTGCTGCCGCCACCTCAGCGGGGGCTTCCTTGGGTTTCCGCGTGCGCGGCGCGCGGCTCTTGCGCGGCTGCGCCGACTGGTCGGCATCGGGCGCAGCGGCAGCATCCGCCCCCTCACCTTCCGGGCGGCTGTCCTGCTGCTGGCGTCGCGAAGCGACAAGGTTGCGCAGACCGCGGCGCAGTCCCTTGCGACGAGGCGCGGACGATTCGGCGCCGTCGCTGCCTTCTTGTCGGGGCGGCTGCGCGTCGGCGTCGGCCGGCATACGTGTATCCATGGAATCTGGCTCGGTGCTCACAACGTCTTTCAAATTTGGGGGTTCAGGCCACGCGCCGACTGAGCGGCTGGCGCGGCATTAAGAGTGTTCGTTGGCGGGGGCCGAAGGTGCCTCCGCCATTGCCTTGTGTTCGTCGACCGGCGTGTCTTCATCGACTTCCGGCTCAGGTTGCGCTGCGGCGTCGGCCGGCATGGCCACATGGGCGGCCTCCGCTTCTGCCTGCGCTTCGGGCACCGCTTCGGCGACGGCCTGTTCCGCCTCGGCCACGCCCGACGATTCGGCCGCCTCGATCGCCTCGACCGTCGGGCCCGCGTTGGCGGCGCCGTCATCCGGCGCCCCGTTGACGAGCGCCGTCAGCTCGTCCACTGCAGCCGCGCCGCCCGCGCCACCGTCGAACTCGATGGCGCCTTGCTCCAGCAGACTGGCTTGCGCCTGGGCACGCGCATCTTCGAGCGGCGGCAGCTCGTCGAGCGAACGCAGGCCCAGGTCGTCGAGGAATTGCTTGGTGGTCGCGTACAGCGCCGGACGGCCAGGCACGTCACGATGGCCGATCACCTCGATCCAGCCGCGGTCTTCGATCTGCTTGATGACCTGCGTGTTGACCGTCACGCCGCGGATATCTTCGATGTCCCCCCTGGTAACGGGCTGGCGGTAAGCGATGATCGCCAGCGTTTCCATCACTGCACGCGAATACTTGGGCGGCTTTTCCGGATGCAGGCGATCAAGGTACACGCGCATCTCGGGGCGGCTCTGCAGGCGCCAGCCGGAGGCCAGCGCAACGAGCTCCACACCGCGATTCAGCCAGTCCTGTCGCAGTTCTTCGAGCAGCACGCGGATCGTGTCTGCCGAGACGTCCTCGTCGAAGAGCTTGCGCAAGTCATTGACTCGCAACGGGTCCTGCGCGCAGATCAGCGCGGTCTCGAGGACGATCTTCGCCTCTTGGGTATTCATCGGGTTGAGCGGCTCGTCATTGCTCGCGCGCGGCCGGTTGCCGTCACGCTTGAGGTTTGTCGTCCCACCGCGAAGCACGCGGCATTTCTGAATGCTGTTGCCCACCCGGGCCCGGCGCGCGAGGCCCAATGACGCCATTGGGCCTTGCACCGAAACGCAGTGGCTGTGCCCGCAAAATAGGGCCGGAGGAGCGAGTTGATCCGGTGCCGGTCAGGCACCACAAGGGCAATTTCTTCCGCCGCCGCGAGGGGCGGATACTGCGCCGGGCGGCCGCCAACGAAGAATGGCGGCTTGCCCGAATCGACTGTCCAGGGCGGCCTCTCGCGGCCTTTGCGCTGGATGGCATCGCTGGGCGCCGCGCTTGGCATTGTTGATGTGCGCGGCTGGCGAGTCGAATTGTTGTCGATTGTAGGGCAATTTCGCGCGGCGCCGCAACCACGAAGATCTTGAGCGCCCATCCCCTGCGCCGGATGGCGGTTGGCCCGTGCTTCAAACGGCTACAGCACAAGACAAAAGCCGTGTGAAGAAAGCATCTCGGGCAGCCACATCGCACGCGCAAGCCCCGCGAGGCCAAATGCGGCAATGGCGGCGGCGGCCAGGCGGCGCGCCCAGCGCCTGCGTGAGAACTCGCGTGCCCAGCCGGCCACGCCCGACATCAACAGCAGGTTGGGCAGTGTGCCGGCACCAAAGGCGAGCATGACGATCGCGCCCGACGCCGCGTTGCCAGCCAACAACGCTACAGCCAATGTGCCGTACACCATGCCGCAGGGCACGAGGCCCCATGCCAGGCCCGTGACGTAGCGCTGCACGAGCGGCGGTTGCCCGCGCAGCTTGGCACCCAAAGCTGCAGCCACGCCAGATACGCTGCCGGTCAGCCGGCCGAGCACGCGCTCGAGCCGCGAACTGCGCCACGCATCCCCGCCCGATCGCACAAGCAGCAGCAACCCGTAGGCAAGCAGCAATGCGCTGGCGAACGCAAACAGACCGCGCTGAATGGGCAGCCACTGCTGGCGCCAGACCGTTGCACCCATCGCTCCCATGGCCGCACCGAGCACGCCGTACATGGTCAATCGTCCGGCATGCATGACTGCCTGCTCAAACCACAGGCGGCGGCGCGAGACCACGCGCACCACCACGCCACGCTCTGCGGCCAGCGCGATACCACCGCACATCGCCACGCAATGCACGCCGCCCAGCAGCGCAATCAGGAAGACACTCGTGAGGACAGCCGCCGTCATTTTTCTGAGGTAATTTTGATATGGCGCAAGGTTGGTGTTTTACCGCGACAAATCCGCGGCAAATCGTGCGCTTTACGGAATGGGAGCTGCCCGATAACGGGGAGGCCGCCGCTATAATGGGCGCCAGTTGCGCCAAACGCATTACTCATCCCGACCTCCTGATAATCACAATCACTGCGCCCTGTGCTCACACGAATCGCCCTCTCCGACCAAGCCTCGCGTTGTTCCACCTGCGTTCTCGGGCAAATCTGCCTGCCGGTGGGAATGAGCTCGGATGACGTGCGCAAAATGGACGAACTCGTCGAAGAGCGCATCCGCATCAAGAAAGGACAGACGCTCTACGCGCTCGGCGAGCCGCTCGAAGCGGTGTATGGCATCCGTTTCGGCACGCTCAAGACGCATGTGACGCTCGAAGACGGGCGGCACCAGATCACCGGTTTCCATCTGCCGGGCGAGATCGTCGGGCTGGACGGCATTGGCGAGATGCGGCACGTATCGGACGCCACGGCACTCGAAGACACCGAAGTGTGCGTCGTGCGTTACGACGACCTGCAACAGCTCTCGCGCCGACTGCCCTCGCTGCAGCATCAGTTCCTGCGCATCATGAGCAAGGAGATTTCGCAGGATCACCTGATGCTGCTGACACTCGGTTCCATGCGCGCGGAAGAACGGCTGGCGGCGTTCCTGCTGAACCTTTCCAAGCGCTCGGCGCAGCGCGGTTATTCTTCGACCGAGTTTGTGCTGCGCATGAGCCGCGAAGAGTTGGGCAGCTATCTGGGCTTGAAGCTCGAAACCGTGAGCCGGCTGTTCTCGCGCTTTGCCGAGGCCGGGCTCATCCAGATCCGCCAACGCCACGTCAAGCTGATCGACCTGGCAGGCCTGCGCCAGGTGATGAGCGGCCAGGCTGCCTAAGCTGCCACTCACCGCCCGCCCCTCTTACACGAGCGGGTGTTCATGCGCTTCGAGTTTGCCGATGCCCGGCGACACGTACAGCGTGAGCGCGCTCGACAATCCGCACAACAGCCAGAACACGAAGAACGACACGGTATAAACGGCCTCGTCTGATACCGTGATCTGCTCGCCAAAGAAGCTCAGGTCGGCCGGGTTCACGACCGCGAACACGACCAACTCGGCCAGCGCGGCGCACAGGAACGCCGGCCACAGGATCCACATCAGCAGCCGACGCTTCATCGAGCGCCTCCGCGAACGTCATGGACCGGCACCGCGACAGGCTTTTCGACGACGAGCCCGCGTCGCACCACGTTGTCGTGGATCACCGCATCCGGGTGCGATGCCGCCAGCCAGATGGTCACGCCGCAGCCGATCATGGCAACGAACGGGCCGGCCATCAGGAGCCACGGCCAGGGTTCGCGCCACCACGGCCGGGCGGACGAGGAAGATTGCGTTGCATGCATCGTTGCCTCCTGTTGAGATGCCGCCTCAGCGCGGCACGATGAAACTGGACGGCTCGCGCAGCACGAGGCTGTGGCTGTCATTGTCTGCGTGGATGACAAACTGAATCTTGTGTGAACCGGGAGCCGTGTCATCAGCCGGTCGGCGCACGCGCACCGGCAGCAGACGGTTGGCCGCGGGAGGCAGCACCAACGTGGTGGATTCCCCCCGAGCGCCCTGCACGTCGAGTTGCGGCAACCCTTCTGCGGCAATGGTCACGTGCAGCGGCTGCTCGGAAGCGTTCATCAATTGGAGGCGATAGACGTTCTCGATCTTGCCGCCATCCACTTCGCGCGCGAGCGCACCGCGATCGCGGATGACGTCCACCTTGAGCGGTTGACGCATGGCCAGCGCAGCAACAAAGCCGGCGACGAGCACCACCATGATGGTCGCGTACACCAGCACACGCGGGCGCAGCATGTACCGGCGAGCCTCCTTCGGGTTGAGCCCCTCGAGCATGGCCCGCTCAGACGTGTAGCGGATCAGGCCGCGCGGATAGCGCATCTTGTCCATGACCTGATCGCACGCGTCGATGCAGGCACCACACCCGATGCACTCGTACTGCAAGCCCTGGCGGATGTCGATGCCGGTCGGACACACCTGCACGCAGATGCTGCAGTCAACGCACGAACCCAGGCCTTGCGCTGCAAAGTCGGCATTGCGCGAACGGCTGCCGCGCGGTTCGCCGCGCTGCGTGTCGTAGGTCACGACGTAGGTGTCGCGGTCGACCATCACGCTCTGGAAGCGTGCATACGGGCACATGTAGCGGCACACCTGCTCGCGCATGAAACCGGCATTGCCCCACGTGGCGAAGGCGTAGAACAGCATCCAGAACATTTGCCACGGCCCGAGCGAGAGCGTCCACACCTGCAGGCCCAGTTCGCGGATCGGCGTGAAGAAGCCGACGAAGGTGAAGCCCGTCCATAGCGCGATCAGCAGCCAGGCGGCGTGCTTGGCTGCCTTCAGGCGCAGCTTGCGCAGGCTCCAGCGCTCGCCGTCGAGCCGGATGCGGGCGAAGCGGTCGCCTTCGATGCGCCGCTCGATCCACATGAAGATTTCGGTGTAGACCGTCTGCGGACACGCATAGCCGCAGAAGAGCCGCCCGGCCACCGCCGTAAACAGAAAGAGCCCCAGCGCGGACAGCACCAGCAGCACCGTCAGGTAGATCACGTCCTGCGGCCACAGCACGAGGCCGAACAGGTAGAACTTCCGTGCGCCCAGGTCGAACAGCACCGCTTGGCGGCCATTCCACTGGAACCACGGCAAGCCATAGAAGACGGCCTGCGTGGCGAGCACCAGCCAGACGCGCCAGCGGGCAAACGCCCCTGTCACCGCGCGCGGGTAGATCTTGCGCCTGACCTCATAGAGCATCTGCTCGGTCGGGCCTTCGTCTGCGCCCGCGGCTGCAGTGGCCGGCGCCATGGGGCGCCAGGCGGCTTCCCGATCGCTCATGGCCGTGCGCCCGCGCCCGTGTTCGACAGGCCCCACACGTAGGCGGCGAGCATGCGGATCTTTTCGGGGGACAGCAGGTTCTCGTGTGCCGGCATGGTGTTGCTGCGGCCCTTAAGGATGGTCTCGACGATGGTCGCTTCGGAACTGCCGTACAGCCACGTGCGGTCGGTCAGGTTGGGCGCGCCCAGTGCCTGGTTGCCCTTGCCGGTGGCCATGTGGCAGGCCGCGCAGACGGACTTGAACGTGGGCTCGCCGCGCGCTGCCTTGATCGGGTCGTACGACAGGCCCGAGAGCGAGCGCACATAGTTCGCCACATTCACCGCCTGGTTGGCATCGACCACACCAGCCAGCGACGGCATCGTGCCCTGCCGCCCCTTGGTGATCGTCGTCAGGATCGTGTCCGGATCGCCGCCGTACAGCCAGTCGTTGTCGGTCAGATTCGGGAAGCCCTTGGAGCCGCCGGCGTCGGAGCCGTGGCACTGCGCGCAGTTGTTCAGGAACAGGCGCTGGCCGATCTCGTGCGCCTGCGGGTCTGCGGCGATCTGCTTGATGTCCATGCTCGCGTAGCGCTCGTAGACGGGCCGTACCTGCGCATCGGCCGCGGCCCGATGCGCGGCCAGCTCGCCACGCGTGGAGAACCCGAGCACGCCGCCATAGGCACCGAGCCCTGGATAGAGGATCAGGTACGCCACGGCAAAGATGCACGACAGCAGGAACATCCACATCCACCAGCGCGGCAGCGGATTGTTCAGCTCGCGCAGGTCGCCGTCCCATACGTGACCGGTATCGTCGCCCGCCTTCTGCCCCGGGGCGATCTGGATACGCCGCTGCGAGAACAGCAGCCACACGCACCACGCGATGCCCACCAGGGCTATCGCCGCGATGTAGTACCCCCAGAAATCGGAAATGAAGTCGCTCATGATTGGGTGTCCTTATTGACGCGGGTGCGACGCATCGATGCGCGCCCCGGCGACCTCAGCCTCATCAGGCAGCATGAAGGGCAGCATCGCCGATTCGGCATTGGCGGCGCGACGATGCGCCGAGAATGCCCACCAGGAGATGCCCACGAACAGCACCAGAAACACTGCCGTAGCGATTGCACTCAACATGGCCATGGTTTACTCCTTTGCCGCCACCGTGGACGGCGCGGCGGCTGCGGCCACATCGCCCACGTTGCGCAGTTCCACGCCGAGGCCCTGCAGATAGGCCACCACGGCGTCTTCCTCGGTCTTGCCGGCAAGCTGCTCGCGTGCACCGGCAATCTGCGCATCGGTGTACGGCACGCCAAGCTGGCGCAGCACATGCATCTTCGTTTCGATGTCGCGGTTGTCGAGCGGCGTCTTGGCAAGCCACGCGTACGACGGCATGTTCGACTCAGGCACCACCTCGCGCGGGTCGCGCAGGTGGATGCGATGCCAGTCGTCGGAATAGCGCTGGCCCACCCGCGCCAGATCCGGACCGGTACGCTTGGAGCCCCACAGGAACGGGTGATCGAACACCGATTCTCCGGCCAGCGAGTAGTGCCCGTAGCGCTCGGTCTCCGCACGCAGCGTGCGCACCTGCTGCGAGTGGCAGCCGACGCAGCCTTCGCGGATGTAGATGTCGCGCCCGGCCAGCCGCAGCGGCGAATACGGCGCGATGCCCTTGACCGGCTCGGTGGTCGAATGCTGGAAGAACAGCGGCACGATCTGCACGAGCCCGGCAATGCTGACGACGACGAGCGTCAGCGCGATCAGCAGACCGACGTTTTTCTCCAGTGTCTCGTGCGAGAAGAACTTCTTGGATGCGTTGCTCATGTTCGTCTCCTCACTGTGCCGCGACCAGCGGTGCCTGCGCGGGTTGAGGAATGGGTGCGTCGACCGCCTTGCTGCCCTGGATGGTCTTGAACACGTTGAAGGCCATCAGCAGCATGCCGCCGAGGAAGCACAGCCCCCCGAGCAAGCGGATCACGTAGAACGGATACGTTGCCTTCACCGCTTCGACAAAGCTGTAGGTGAGCGTACCGTCGGCCTCGGTGGCGCGCCACATCAGGCCCTGCATCACACCGGCAACCCACATGGCGGCGATGTAGAGCACCACGCCGATGGTCGCCACCCAGAAGTGCACTTCGATCAGGCGCGTGCTGTACATGCGCTGCTGGCCGAACAGGCGCGGAATCATGTAGTACATCGAGCCGATGGTGATCATCGCCACCCAGCCCAGCGCGCCGGAGTGCACGTGGCCGATGGTCCAGTCGGTGTAGTGCGACAGCGCGTTGACGGTCTTGATGGACATCATCGAGCCCTCGAACGTCGCCATGCCGTAGAACGACAGCGCCACCACCAGGAACTTGAGGATCGGATCGGTGCGCAGCTTGTGCCAGGCACCCGAGAGGGTCATGATCCCGTTGATCATGCCGCCCCACGACGGCGCCAGCAGAATCAGCGAGAACACCATGCCGAGCGATTGCGCCCAGTCCGGCAGCGCGGTGTACTGCAGGTGGTGCGGGCCTGCCCACATGTAGGTGAAGTTCAGCGCCCAGAAGTGCACGATCGACAGACGGTACGAATAGATCGGGCGCTCCGCCTGCTTGGGCACGAAGTAGTACATCATCCCGAGGAAGCTGGTGGTCAGGAAGAATCCCACCGCGTTGTGGCCGTACCACCACTGCACCATCGCGTCCTGCACGCCCGCATAGGCCGAATACGACTTCCACAGCGACACCGGCAGTTCTGCGTTGTTGACGATATGCAGCAGTGCAATCGTGATGATGTACGCGCCGAAGAACCAGTTCGCCACGTAGATGTGCTTGGTCTTGCGTTTGACGATGGTGCCGAAGAACACGATGGCATAGGCCACCCACACCACGGTGATGAGGATGTCGATGGGCCATTCCAGTTCGGCGTATTCCTTGGAACTGGTGATGCCCAGTGGCAGCGTGATGGCCGCTGCCAAGATCACCGCCTGCCAGCCCCAGAACGTGAACGCCGCGAGCTTGTCGGAAATCAGCCGCACCTGGCACGTGCGCTGCACGACGTAGTACGACGTGGCAAACAGCGCGCTGCCGCCAAACGCAAAGATGACGGCATTGGTATGCAGCGGACGCAGCCGGCCGTACGTCAGCCATGGCACGCCAAAATTCAGTTGCGGCCAGATCAACTGGGCCGCGATCAGCGCACCGACCGCCATCCCGACGATGCCCCACACGATCGTCATGATCGAGAACTGGCGCACTACGCGGTAATTGAAGGTCTGGGTGTGCCGCAACGCGCTGGACGATTCCATGCTTGCTCCCCAAGAGTGTTGGTGTAATACGACCATGTTAAGAAGCGGGCGGCCACCCGGCCTTGACGTGCATCAAGGCTGCGGGCCACGCGCTGTCAAGAAGTTCCATCTCGCGACACGGCGTCGCGCGCAGGCGTGTCGGGGTCGAGCAGGATCGATTCAGCGGGGGCCCGGAGGTCGTCGTACTGGCCGGAACCCACAGCCCACCACAGCGCACCGACGATCGCCGCCACCAGCATCAGCGAGAGCGGAATCAGCAGAAGCAGCGTTTCCATGAGCCCGCCTAAGCCGCGCGTGACAGGCGCCACGCGTTGAGCGCAACCAGTAGCGACGACACCGACATGCCGATGCCCGCAGCCAGCGGCGAGAGCCACCCGAGCGTGGCAAGCGGGATGCTGATCGCGTTGTAGGCGAACGCCCAGCCGAGGTTCTGGCGCACCACGCGCATGGTGCGGCGTCCGATCGATATGGCTTCACTGATGGCGACGAGGCGCGGCTCCGTCAGCACGGCGTCCGCGCCGGCCTGCGCGAGCGGCGCGCCCGAGCCGATCGCGATGGAGACCTGCGCCTGCGCGAGCAGCGGCGCATCGTTGATGCCGTCGCCCACGGCCAGCACGTGTGCGCCTCGCGCCTGCAGCCTGCGCACATAGGCACGCTTGTCTTCAGGGCTGGCACCGCCGACGGCATGGTCGATGCCAAGGCCGTTCGCCCACCACTGCACGGTTTGAGGCGAATCACCCGACACCAGATGCAGGCACAGCCCCTGCGCACGCAGCGCGTCGAGGCAGGCACGCGCATCGGCGCGCGGCACATCGGCCAGCGTGAAGCGCGCCAGCGGCAACCCGTCGCGGCCAAGCCAGACCGACGTGCACGCCGCATCGGGCGGTGCCTCCTGCATCGGCGGTTCGCAGCCATAGCGCAGCGAGCGCGGGGGCTCATCCGCATAACGCCGTGCCGCGAACGACCGCACACCCAAGCGCATCGTGCTGTCTCCGACACGGGCGTGGACGCCCTGTCCAGGCACGTTTGTCACTGCCGACACCTCGGGCTCGGCAGCCCATCCGGACGCGGCCGAGCGCAGCGATTGCGCGATCGGATGGTTTTCGGATTGCTCCATGGCCGCGGCTATCGCGAGGCACGATTCCGCATCGACGTCGGCGAAGGTCTCGATGCGCACCAGGCGCAGTCGGCCTTCGGTGAGCGTGCCTGTCTTGTCCAGCAGCACATCGGTGACGGCGGCGAGGTGTTCGATGGCGTGGCCGCGCGTGACCAGCACACCGCGCCGCGCCAGCGCTCCACTGGCTGCTGCCAGCGCAGAAGGCGTTGCCACCGACAGCGCACACGGACAACTCACCACCAGCACCGCCACCGTGACGGCAAACATGCGTGACGGGTCGATCCACCACCACGCCACTGCAGCCAACAGCGCCCAGCCGAGCACGACCGCCACAAAGCGCCCCGCTACCCGATCGGCGAGTTCCGCAATGCGCGGCTTGTCAGTCAACGCACGTTCGAGCAGATCGACAATCGCGGACAGGCGCGTCTGCGCTCCAACACGCCCCACGCGCACGCGAATGGCACTGGCCACGTTGTAGCTGCCGGCCAGCACCGTCGCACCGACATCGCGCGGTTGCGGCAGGCTTTCACCGGAGAGGAGCGATTCGTCGATCTCGGTAGCGCCCCGCTCAATGGCGCCGTCGGCCGGCAGGACTTCGCCGGCGCGCACTTCGACGCAATCGCCCGGCTGAAGCAGCGCCACCGGAATGGTCTCGAGGGCGCCTGTCGCCGCGTCGATCCGTCGGCACGTGGCCGGCAACTGGCGCACCAGCGCTTCGGCGCCGGACACTGCGCTCTGCCGGGCGCGCAGCTCGAGATAACGCGCCGCGAGCAGGAAGGCGACGAACATCGTCACCGAGTCGAAATACGTTTCACCGTGGCCGCGCACGGTGGCCAACACGCTCGCGCCAAAGGCGGCGCCGATGCCGAGCGCGACCGGCACATCCATGCCGACATGCGCGTGGCGGAGTTGCTGCCACGCACTGACGAACATCGGCCGCGCCGAAATCAGCATCACGGGCACCGTCAGCGCAAGGCTTGCCCACTGCATGAGGCGCGTCTGGCTAAGCGGAATATCGCTACCATGCAGATACACCGGCCACGCATACATCATCACCTGCATCATCCCGACCATGGCAATGCCCAGGCGGATCAGCAGGCTGCGGCGCTCACGGGCCTCGGCCGTGCGGCGCACCGAGGGCTGGTCCGGCCATGCCTCGTAACCGACGTCCGCAATGGCGGCAAACACGCTGGACAACTGCGTGGCGCCGGCATCGCAAACGATGCGCGCACGTTCCGTGGCGTAGTTCACGGTCACGTCACGCACGCCCTTCACCTGCGACAACGCACGCTCGATGAGCCAGACGCAGGCCGCGCAACGCATGCCGACCAGGACGAGAGCCAGTTCTTCCGTGCCATCAGCACGCGCACGCACGAAGCGTTCGCGCATGACCGGCAGATCATAGGTCGCCCACACGGCTTCGGCCTCGGTGCGGCGCTCGCCGTCGATCGGCTTGGCAAATGCGATGGGGCCGTCGTAGACGTGCCCCATGCCGGAGGCGTGCAGCGTCTGTGCGACGACCTGGCAGCCGGCGCAGCAGAAGTCGCGCCGCTGTCCGGCGATATCAGCGCGCAGCGGAGCCGCCCCTTCCAACGGCGCCGCACAGTGATAGCAAGCGACGCTCGAGGCCCCCGCAAGGCGAAGCGACCCTCCGCCATCGACCGGCAGGGAGGGGCTGGGGGCAAGGGTGGTCCTCATGATGAAGACCATGCTAGCGGGCCCCGGCGTGCTGGCCCTTGATGCGTATCAAGGCTTGTCGATTCAAGGCGTGGGAGCATTTGCGGCGATTACTGCACTCGCCGCGGCTGGTCACCCTCACGCAAGAATGAATCGGCGCCTATAGTAAAAAACTGCACCGGGCAAACAGGAGGGCGCGACGTGGCAACCGAATTCAGCCTGTACAACATCCACTGTGAATGGGGCGAGCACGGGGCCTCTGCCCTGGCGCCGCACTGCGACGCAGTCATCGTGGTCGACGTGCTGTCGTTCTGCACCTGTGTGGACGTCGCCGTGGCGCGCGGCGCACGTATCTATCCATACCCCTGGCGAGATGGCAGTGCAGAAACGTTTGCCCGGCGCGCCGGCGCCATGCTCGCGGGCAATAACCGGAGCCAGCCGGGCTATACGCTCTCGCCGGCGTCACTGCGTGGACTGCCGGCGGGCAGCAGCCTCGTCCTGCCGTCCCCCAACGGGGCAACGCTGGCGCTGGCCACGGGTTCCACGCCGACATTCGCGGGCTGCCTGCGCAATGCGCGCGCAGTGGCGGAAGCCGCTTCGCGCCTGGGCCGGCGCGTGGCGGTCGTCGCTTCGGGCGAGCGCTGGGCGGACGGCAGTCTGCGCCCAGCCCTTGAAGACTGGCTCGCAGCCGGGGCCATCGTGCATCACCTGTCGGAAACGGTGGCGGGCTTCCTGCCGCAGGCGCTGTCGCCCGAGGCGCTGGCGGCGCGCGCGATCTACCGTGAAGCATCGCAGACCGGCATGATCAAGACGTGGCTGCTCGATTCGGTGTCCGGCCGCGAACTGTGCGAACGCGGCTTTGCAGAAGACGTGACCATCGCTGCGCAGACCGACGTGAGCGACTTCGCGCCGATGCTCGTGGAAGGCGCATTCCGCAACGTAAACCGCAAGACCGAGCGCGCGCCGCAAGATTTCTTTGGCGCGAGCCTGCGCCCGGCCCCGGTGCCGCCGTCGCACCGCAATCCGCCGCTGCCGCACTGACCGGCCGGCACGCGGCGGCGGAGGTGCCGTCAGGTCAGTGACGTATCGATGTCGCGCCGCGGCGACTCGAGGTATTCGCGCGACTGCATCTCGATGATGCGCGAGACAGTGCGATGGAACTCGTGGGCCATCTGGCCCTCGGTGTACAGCTCGTCGGCGGGCACCTCGGCCGACATCAGCAGCTTGACCTTGTGGTCGTAGAACACGTCGATCAGCCAGGTGAAGCGGCGCGCCTCGGACGCCATGCGCGGCGTCATCTTCGGCACATCGGCCAGGATGACGGTGTGAAAGCGCGAGGCGATCTCCAGATAGTCGTTCTGCGAGCGCGGCCCGCCACACAGCGTGGCGAAATCGAACCACACCACGCCTCCCGCCTTGCGCTGGGCGCGGATTTCGCGATGTTCGATATGCAGTACCGGCGATTCGTCCGGCACTTCGGCCACGGCGGCAAACGCATCGCGCAGCGCCGAGTTGGCCTTGGCGCCCAGCGGGGTGTGATACGCCTGCACCTGCTCCATCGCGCGCTTGCGGTAGTCGACGCCGGCGTCGACGTTCAGGATGTCGAGCTTCTCCTGCAGCAGCGCAATCGCGGGCAGGACGCGTTCGCGGTGCAGCCCGTCGGGGTACAGCTGGTCAGGCCGATAGTTCGACGTCATCACGAACTGCACGCCGTTGGCGAACAACTGGTCCAGCAAGCGGTGCAGGATCATTGCATCGGCCACATCGCTGACGTGGAACTCATCGAAGCAGATCAGCCGGTACCGCTTTGCGATGCGGCGTGCGAGTTCGTCCAGTGGATCGGCGCGACCGCGCAGCTCCTCCAGCTGACGATGCACCTCGCGCATGAACTCGTGAAAGTGCAGCCGCGTCTTGCGCACCACGGGCACGCAGCTGTAGAACGCGTCCATCAGGAACGACTTGCCGCGCCCCACCCCGCCCCACATGTAGACGCCGCGCGGCAGGTCCGGACGCACCAGCATCTTGCGCAGGGCATTGGAGCGCCGAGCCTTGTAGGCGACCCATTCGTCGTAGCACTGCTGCAGGCGATCGACGGCACGCTGCTGCGCCTCGTCGGGCTGGTAGCCCCGTGCCTTCAGTTCCTGTCGGTAGGTTTCCTGGACGTTCATCTGCTTGAAAGTGCGTAGCGCCGGCCTTTTAGCGGCTCAAATGGACCGATGCCCGGCATCTTGTGGATGACCGGGCACCGTGTGCTCGCCTGGCGGCGTGCGATTACATGTTGAGCTGACGCTTGTCGACGGCCAGCGCGGCTTCGCGCATCACTTCCGACATCGACGGGTGCGGGTGGCAGATGCGGCCGATGTCTTCCGACGCAGCCTTGAACTCCATCGCCACCACAGCTTCGGCGATCAGGTCCGACGCGTTGGCGCCGATCACGTGCACGCCCAGGATCTCATCGGTCTTCGCATCGGCGATGACCTTGACGAAGCCATCGGATGCGCCCATGCCCAGCGCACGGCCGTTGGCCATGAACGGGAACTGGCCGGCCTTGATCTCGCGGCCCTCGGCCTTGAGCTGCTGCTCCGTCTTGCCGACCCATGCGATTTCCGGGTACGTGTAGATGACCCACGGAATGCAGTTGTAGTCGATGTGGGGCTTCTGGCCGACGATGCGCTCGGCGACCGCCACGCCTTCGTCTTCAGCCTTGTGCGCCAGCATCGGGCCGCGCACCACGTCACCGATCGCCCACACGTTGGGCAGCTTGGTCGCGCAGTGGTCGTCCACCTCGATGAAGCCGCGTTGGTCCGTCGCCAGGCCGATCGCTTCCAGACCCAGGTTGTCGGTGTTCGGCACGCGGCCGATCGAGACGATCAGCTTGTCGCACTCCAGCACCTGCGCAGCGCCGGCGGCGTCGGTGTAGTTGACCTTCACGCCCTTGGCGGAGGATTCGATCTCGCCAACCTTCACGCCGACGTTGATCTTCAGGCCCTGCTTGGTCAGCAGCTTGTTGGCTTCCTTGGCTACGGATTCGTCCGCCGCACCGAGGAAGCTCGGCAGCGCTTCGAGGATCGTCACTTCGGCACCCAGACGGCGCCACACCGAGCCCAGCTCCAGGCCGATCACGCCAGCGCCGATCACGCCCAGCTTCTTCGGCACTTCGGCAAACTTCAACGCGCCTTCGTTGTCGGCGATGGTCACGTTGTCCACCGGCACGTTCGGCAGGTGGCGCGCCTTCGAGCCCGTGGCGATGATCACGTGCTTGGCAGTCACGACTTCCGTGCCGGCCTTGCCCGCGATCTCGACCTGGTAGCCGGCGTCGGTCTTGCCGACGAACTTGCCGTAGCCCTTGAGCAGCGTCACCTTGTTCTTGCGGAACAGGAACTCGATGCCCTTGGTCATCTTGCCGACGATGTCGTCCTTGCGCTTGAGCATCTTGGCCACGTCGACCTTGACGCCGTCCACCGTGATGCCGTGGTCGGCCAGGTGGTGGTTCACGTTCTCGAATTCTTCGGACGAGGCCAGCAGCGCCTTGGACGGAATACAGCCCACGTTCAGGCACGTGCCGCCCAGACGCGGCTCGCTCTTCGGATCGTCATAGGCGTTGCCTTCGCAGCACGCCACGTTCAGGCCCAGCTGGCCAGCGCGGATGGCGGCGATGTAGCCGCCGGGGCCGGCGCCGATCACCAGCACGTCAAATTGTTTGCTCATGGAGAAATCCTTTGGTCCGTCGTTTCCACTCAAGCGGAAACGTCAACAATCGGTTTCAACCTGTTCACGTCCGTTGCGAGCGGCCCGAAGTTGATCCGAGACGTGCAACCGTACATGGGTACGGTGAACATCGCAGGTTCAAGATCGGGTCGCGCAACAGGACCGTGGGCAGGTTTACAGATCCAGCAGCAGGCGGGCCGGGTCTTCCAGCGCTTCCTTCATCGCCACCAGGCCCAGCACGGCTTCGCGGCCGTCGATGATGCGGTGGTCGTACGACATGGCGAGGTAGTTGATCGGACGGATCACGACCTGGCCGTTCTCGACCACCGGGCGCTCCTTGGTAGCGTGCACGCCCAGGATGGCCGATTGCGGCGGGTTGATGATCGGGGTGGAGAGCATCGAGCCGAACGTACCGCCGTTCGAGATCGAGAACGTGCCGCCGGTCAGGTCGTCCAGCGTCAGCTTGCCGTCCTTGGCCTTCTGGCCGAATTCGGCGATCTTCTTTTCGATGTCGGCCAGGCTCATCTGGTCGGCATTGCGCAGGATGGGCACCACCAGGCCGCGCGGCGAGCCGACCGCGATACCGATGTCGAAATAGCCGTGGTAGACGATGTCGTTGCCGTCCACCGAGGCGTTGAGGATCGGGTACTTCTTCAGCGCGTGGACAGCCGCCTTCACGAAGAACGACATGAAGCCCAGCTTCACGCCGTGGGTCTTCTCGAACTGGTCCTTGAACTTGGCTCGCAGGTCCATCACCGGCTTCATGTTGACTTCGTTGAAGGTGGTGAGGATTGCGTTGGTCGACTGCGACTGGATCAGGCGCTCGGCAATACGGGCGCGCAGGCGGCTCATCGGCACGCGCTCTTCCGGACGGTCGCCCAGGGCAGCGAAGTCCACGGGCGCGGCCACTTGCTGCAGCGCCGGACGTGCGGCTTGCGGAGCCGCGGCAGCAGCCGGCTTGGCGCCACCGGCCACGGCACCCAGCACGTCGCCCTTGGTGATGCGGCCATCGCGGCCCGTGCCGGCCACCTGGCCAGCCGACAGGTTGTTCTCGGCCATCAGCTTGGCGGCCGACGGCATGGCCACGCCACCCGTGGCTGCGGCAGCCGGTGCCGGCGCAGCGGCGGCCGGAGCCGGTGCAGCTGCTGCAGGCGCCGGTGCGGCGGCGGCCGGGGCGGCAGCGCCAGCCTTGCCTTCGGTGTCGATCTTGGCCAGCAGCTGCTCCGACGTGACGGTCGCGCCGTCCGCCACCAGCACCTCGGCCAGCACGCCAGCGGCCGGCGCCGGCACTTCCAGCACGACCTTGTCGGTTTCGACTTCGATCAGGATTTCGTCCTGGGCCACGGCTTCGCCCGGCTTCTTCTTCCAGGAGATCAGCGTGCCTTCTTCAACGGACTCGGAAAACTGCGGGACCTTGACATCAACGATAGCCATTTCAGTGGTTCCTTGGATTCATGTGCGCGCGCTCGATTGCATTTGCGACGCGGCGCTTCTATTCGGTAAACGGTGAAATCGGGAGCGGAGATGCGCCAAGGCGACAGCCGAAGCTGCCGCCCTGGTGCGCGCGTCGCTTACTTGGTCAGCACGAAGCCCTTGAGCTTGGCGAATGCTGCGTCGATCAGCGCCTTCTGCTGCTCGTTGTGCTTCGCGTAGTACCCCACTGCCGGCGATGCAGAGGCCGGGCGGCCCGCGTAGCCCAGCTTCTGACCTTCTGTCATGTTTTCCATGATGTAGTGCTGCACGAAGAACCAGGCGCCCTGGTTCTGCGGCTCGTCCTGGCACCACACCACCTCGGTCAGGTTCGGGTATTTTTTCAGCTCAGCCGCGAACGCCTTGTGCGGGAACGGATAGAGCTGTTCCACGCGGATGATCGCGGTGTCGGTCAGGCCACGCTCCTTGCGGGCGTTGACGAGGTCGTAGTAGACCTTGCCCGAGCATGCGACCACGCGCTTGACCTTGGCCGCGTTCAGGTCTTCGGCCGTGTCGCCGATGACCGTCTCGAAGTGGCCCTTGGCCAGGTCCGACAGCGGCGAGACGGCATCCTTGCTGCGCAGCAGCGACTTCGGCGTCAGGATGATCAGCGGCTTGCGGAACAGGCGGATCATCTGGCGACGCAGCAGGTGGAAAATCTGCGCCGGCGTGGTCGGCTGCACCACTTGCATGTTGTGGTCTGCGCAGAGCTGCAGGTAGCGCTCCAGGCGCGCCGAGCTGTGCTCCGGGCCTTGGCCTTCATAGCCGTGCGGGAGCATCAGCGTCAGGCCCGAGGCGCGGCCCCACTTCACTTCACCCGACGAGATGAACTGGTCGATGACGACCTGCGCACCGTTGGCGAAGTCACCGAACTGGGCTTCCCAGATGACGAGTGCATTCGGCTCGGCCGTCGAGTAGCCGTACTCGAAGCCCATCACGGCTTCTTCGGACAGCACCGAGTCGATCACGGTGAACGGTGCCTGGTTGTCCGACACATTCTGCAGCGGGACGTACGTACCGGCATCCCAGCGCTCGCGGTTCTGGTCGTGCAGCACAGCGTGGCGGTGCGTGAACGTACCGCGGCCGGCATCCTGGCCGGTGATGCGCACCGGGTAGCCCGATGCCACCAGCGACGCAAAGGCGAGGTGTTCGCCCATGCCCCAGTCCAGCGGCAGCTCGCCCTTGCCCATCTTGGCGCGGTTGTTGACGACGTTCTCCACCAGCGGGTGCAGCTTGAACTGCTCGGGGATCGTGGTGATGCGCTCGGCCAGGCGCTTCAGCTCGGCCATCGGCACGGCGGTGTCGGCGGCATCCGTCCACTTGCGGTTCAGGAACGGCATCCAGTCCACGGCGAACTTGTTCTTGAAGTTCGACAGGACCGGGTCGACCGTGTGCTTGCCGGCGTCCATGGCGGCGCGGTATTCCTGCACCAGCGCGTCCGGCTCTTCCGGCTTCAGCGTGTTCTGCGTGACGAGCTTGTCTGCGTACAGCTTGCGCGTGCCGGGGTGCTGGCCGATCTTCTTGTACATCAGCGGCTGCGTCATTGCCGGCGTGTCCTGCTCGTTGTGGCCGAGCTTGCGGTAGCAGATGATGTCGACCGCCACGTCCTTCTTGAACTCGGTGCGGAAGTCGATGGCCAGTTGCATGGCCAGCACGACGGCTTCCGGATCGTCGCCGTTCACGTGCAGCACCGGCGCCTCGATCATCTTGACGACGTCGGTGCAGTACAGCGTCGAGCGCGAATCGCGCGGGTCCGACGTCGTGAAACCGATCTGGTTATTGATGACGATGTGGATCGTGCCGCCCGTGCCGTAACCGCGCGTCTGGGCGAGGTTCAGCGTTTCCATCACGACGCCTTGGCCGGCGAAGGCCGCGTCACCGTGCACCTGCACGGCCAGCACCTGCTCGCCGGTCTTGTCGCCGCGGCGCTCCTGGCGCGCCTTGACGGAGCCTTCCACGACAGGGTTGACGATTTCCAGGTGCGACGGGTTGAACGCCAGCGACAGGTGCACGGGGCCGCCCGGCGTGGTCACGTCGCTCGAGAAGCCCTTGTGGTACTTCACGTCGCCGGCCGGCAAGTCGTCCACGTGCTTGCCTTCGAATTCGGCAAACAGGTCGGCCGGCATCTTGCCGAGCGTGTTGACCAGCACGTTCAGACGGCCGCGGTGGGCCATGCCGATGACGATTTCCTGAACGCCCTTGGCACCGGCGTGCTGGATCAGTTCGTCCATCGCCGCGATGAAGCTCTCGCCGCCTTCGAGCGAGAAGCGCTTCTGGCCGACGTACTTGGTATGGAGGAAGCGCTCGAGGCCTTCGGCGGCCGTCAGGCGTTCCAGGATGTGCTTCTTCTTTTCAGCCGAGAAGGTCGGCTTGGAGCGGATCGACTCCAGGCGCTCCTGCCACCAGCGCTTCTGCGCCTGGTCGCTGATGTACATGAACTCGGCGCCAATGGAGCCGCAGTAGGTTTCGCGCAGGTTGTTGATCAGCTCGCGCAGGCTCATCGACTCCTTGCCGAAATACGTGTTGCTGGCATTGAAGATGATGTCCTGGTCGGCTTCGGTAAAGCCGTAGAAAGCGGGGTCGAGGTCCGGAACCGGCGGGCGCTCCTGGCGCTTGAGCGGATCCAGGTCGGCCCAGCGCAGGCCCACGTTGCGGTACGCGGCAACCAGCTGCGTCGCGGCCACGCGCTTGCGGCCCATGTCGGAGTCGGCAGAGGCGACGATCGTGCGGATCGGGCCTTGCTTGGCGCGCTCGGCAAACGACGTGATGATCGGGGCGTGGGGGATATCCCGGGCGTTCGAGCCGTCGACGGCGGGGACGTTCTGCAGCGCATCGAAATAGGCGCGCAGTGCCTCGCTAACGGACGTGGGATCTTGCAGATACGCTTCGTACTGGTCTTCAACGTAGGCGGCATTGCCACCGGACAGGTACGAGGTGTCCAGGTACTGCTTGTACAGCTCAGTCATGGGGCGCTCACTTTTCTCCGGGTCTGCCGGAGTTCAGCGGGTTCATCAACCTTCCGCGACACGGCTTGACCGGTTAGCGGATCGCAAACTTTGAATCGCCTGAAATCACCTGGTCGGACCGGATCTCGCGTGGCGGGAAGGAGGGACCGAGACAGCTTTTACAGACAAGTTGTGCGGGAAGGACCTAAGTCTTCACGGACAGGAAGCATAGCACGTTTATGATCAATATTCCGGTTCTTTGACGCGTCAATGAAACGTTGCTTTATCGCGTCGAAAGCATGACTTTGATCACATTCCGGCCGGCGAGATGCGGTCCACCCAATCGGTGATCAATCCGTCCAGTCCGGCGCTCCACAGCCGCTGCGCGCGGTCGACGTCGTTGACGGTGTAGCAACAGACGCGGAAGCCTGCCGCGTGGGCCTGCGCGATGATCTCCGGCGTCAGTTCGCGGTGGTTGGCGTCGAGCGCCACGCAATCGAGGGCACGCAGGCGAGCCAGCCAATCCGCTGGCAGCTTGTCGAGCAGCAGCGCACGCGGCAGTTCCGGCGCGGCATCGCGCGCGGCGGCCAACGCCTCTTCCGAGAATGACGACAGCAGCGGCGGCACGTCCGCGCCCGCCCACAGCGCGCGGGCATCGAGCGCAACCGCCGCCCCCGTGCGCCATTCCGCGCCCGGCACCGGCTTGATCTCGATGTTGGCGAGCAAGCCGTTGGCGCGCAGATAGCGTGCGATGGCCGCAAGCGTCGGCACCGGCTCGCCGGCGTAGGCAGCGCTATGCCAGCCGCCGGCGTCCAGCTGGACGATCTGGTCGAGCGTGAACGCATCGAGCCGGCCGGTGCCGCTGGTCGTGCGATCCAGCGTCGCGTCGTGCAACAGCACCGCAACGCCGTCGCCCGACAGCTTCACGTCGAACTCGAACATGCGGTAGCCGAAGGAGGCGCCGTGGCGGAACGCGGCCAGCGTGTTTTCCGGCGCGAGCTTGCCTGCGCCACGGTGCGCGATCGCGCGCGGATACGACCAAGCCGGCAAGGGGCGCACGTCGCTCATGCCAGGGCCTCGATGCGGCGCGTCGTCTGCGGGTCGAACCAGTGCAGGTGATCGGCCGAGGCCGTGATCGGCAGCTTGTCGCCTGCCTTCACCGTCGCGTGCGGTTCCAGGCGCACGACGATCGGGTGCCCGGCCAGGGAGCCGTACGCGAACGCATCGGCGCCCAGCGCTTCCACCACGCGCACATCGACGAAGGCGATGGCCTGATCCGCCGAGCATGGCTCGATATGCTCCGGACGCAGGCCCATCAGCGCACGCTCGGGCAGGTGCAAGCCCATCGGCAGGTGGCCCAGCGTTGCCGCGGCATCACCCTCCTTCGCGCCATCCACGCGGATCTGCGTGCCGCCGCCGGCATGGCGTGACACGGGCACCAGGTTCATCGGCGGCGAACCGATGAAGCCTGCCACGAACGTGCTCGCGGGGCGCGAATACACCTCCAGCGGCGTGCCGATCTGCTCGACGCGGCCAGCGTTGAGCACCATCATGCGGTCGGCCAGCGTCATGGCTTCGACCTGGTCGTGCGTGACGTACAGGCTGGTGGTGCGCAGGCGGCGGTGAAGCTCCTTGAGCTCCAGGCGCATCTGCACGCGCAGCTTGGCGTCGAGGTTGGAGAGTGGCTCGTCGAACAGAAACACCGCCGGCTCACGCACGATCGCACGGCCCATGGCCACACGCTGGCGCTGGCCGCCAGAGAGCTGCCGCGGCTTGCGATCGAGGAGCTTGCCAAGTTCGAGAATGCCCGCGGCCTGCTCCACACGGGCTTGAATATCGGCCTTGGGCAAGCCGCGGATCTTCAGCCCGTATGCCATGTTGTCGAACACGCTCATGTGCGGATACAGCGCGTAGTTCTGGAACACCATCGCGATGTCGCGCTCGGCCGGTTCCAGTTCGTTGACCACGCGGTCGCCGATCCACACCTCGCCGCCGGTGATGGGCTCCAGGCCCGCCACCATGCGCAGGAGCGTGGACTTGCCGCAGCCCGAGGGGCCGACGATGACGATGAATTCACCATCGCCGATTTCCATGTCGATGCCGTGCACGACCTGGAGGTTGGCGTAGTGCTTCTGGACGTTGCGTAGAGACAGTTTTGCCATCTTGAGTCTTCGATTCTCTTATTTCTCGGTTTCCACCAGGCCCTTCACAAACCACCGCTGCATGCCGATCACCACGGCCGCAGGCGGCAGCATGGCGAGCATCACGACGGCCATTAGCAGGTTCCAGTCGGTGGCGGAATCGCCGGAGCGCGAGATCATCTGCGTCACGCCCAGCACGATCGGCGTCATGTTCTTTTCCGTCGTGATGAGCAGCGGCCAGAGGTACTGGTTCCAGCCGTAGATGAACTGGATCACGAACAGCGCCGCGATGCTCGTGCGCGAGAGCGGCAGGACCACGTCCCAGAAGAACTTGAGCGGGCCGGCGCCGTCGATGCGCGCGGCTTCTGCAAGCTCGTCCGGAATGGTGAGGAAGAACTGCCGGAACAGGAACGTGGCCGTCGCCGATGCGATGATCGGAATCGTCAGGCCGAAGTAGCTGTTCAGCATGCCGAGGTCGGACACGACCTTGTATGTCGGCAGGATGCGCACTTCCACCGGCAGCATCAGCGTGACGAAGATCAGCCAGAAGAAGGTCTTGCGCAGCGGAAAGCGGAAGTAGACGATCGCGAAGGCGGAGATGATGGAGATCGCGATCTTCCCGAGCGAGATGCCCAGCGCCATGATGAGGCTGTTCATCAGCATGGTGCCGACCGGCGTGGCGGAGTTGCCCATGCCGTGCGTGAGCACTTCGCGGTAGTTGTCGATGAGGTGCGGACCGGGAATCAGCGTCATCGGCGCCTGCAGCACGTCTTCGGCCGTCAGCGACGAGGCGACGAAGACCACATACACCGGAAACGCCACGACGATCACGCCCAGGATCAGCACGACGTGGGTGAGGAAGTCCAGGAATGGACGGCGTTCGATCATGAAGTGTGCCCTCCTTTCAGTATTGGACTTTGCGTTCAACGTAGCGGAACTGCACGATCGTCAGCACGATCACCAGCACCATCAGGATCACCGACTGCGCCGCCGAGCCACCGATGTCCAGCCCGCGCACGCCGTCCTGGTACACCTTGAAGACGAGCGTCTCGGTCGCCTTGAACGGGCCGCCCTGCGTGACCGAATCGATGATGGCGAAGGTATCGAAGAACGCATACACGACGTTTACGACCATCAGGAAGAACGTGGTCGGCGAGAGCAGCGGAAAGATGATCGACCAGAAGCGCCTCCATGGCCCGGCACCGTCGATGGCCGCTGCCTCGATCAGCGATTTGGGGATGCTCTGCAGCCCGGCCAGGAAGAACAGGAAGTTGTAGCTGATCTGCTTCCACGCCGCGATGATGACCACGAGCAGCAGCGCCTGGTTGCCGTTGAGCACGAAGTTCCAGTCCACGCCCATCTTGCGGATGACGAGCGACACGATCCCCAGCGACGGGTTGAACAGGAAGCTCCAGAGCACGCCCGCCACGGCCGGCGCAATCGCATACGGCCAGATCAGCAGCGTCTTGTAAAACGTGGCGCCACGCAGCGCGCGGTCGGCAAAGTACGCCAGCGCCAGCGAGGTCCCGAGCCCGACCAGCGTCACGCCGATGGCAAACACCGCCGTGGTCTTGAACGAGCCGAGATAGTTCGGGTCGGCAATGAGGTCGTGGAAGTTCTCCAGCCCGACAAACTCGAGGTTGATGCCGAAGGCGTCCTGGCGCAGCAGCGACTGATACAGCGCCTGCCCTGCGGGCCAGAAGAAGAACACCAGGGTGATGACGATCTGCGGGGCCACCAGCGCATACGGCAGCCAGCGCGATCGGAAAACGACGCGTTTTTCCATGCGACATTCCAAAAACGCACCGCCGGCCTGCTGCTAGCAAGGCCGGCGGTTGACGACAAGCGCAGGGCTGCGCTTATTCCTTGACGGTCTTCTCGAAGCGGGCGAGCAGCTCGTTGCCGCGGGCAACGGCTGCGTCCAGCGCTTCCTTCGGCTGCTTCTTGCCGGCCCAGACGGCTTCCAGCTCCTCGTCGATCACCTGACGGATCTGAGGGAAATTGCCCAGGCGGATGCCGCGCGACTTGTCGGTCGTCTTGACGATCATCTGTTTGACGGCTACGTCGGCGCCGGGATTCTTGTCGTAGTAGCCCGACTTCTTCGTCAGCTCATACGCTTCCAGCGTCACGGGCAGATAGCCCGTCGACTGGTGCCAGTCGGCTTGCACTTCCGGACGGGACAGGTACGTGAAGAATTTCGCCACGCCCTTGTACTCCTCGGCCTTGTGGCCGCCCATCACCCACAGCGAAGCGCCGCCGATGATCGTGTTCTGCGGGGCACCCGCCACGCCGGCTTCGTACGGAAGCGGCGCGGGGCTGAAGCTGAACTTGGCGTTCTTGCGGATGTTCGCCAGCGCCGCGGACGAACCCGTGTGCATAGCGCACTCGCCGGCGATGAACTTCGCCTTCGGCTCGTCCTTGCGGCCGGCGTAGGTGAAGTAGCCCTTCTTCTGCATGTCCAGCAGGTTCTCGATGTGCTTGATCTGCACCGGCCCGTTGAAGTTCAGGCGAGCCTTTGCACCACCAAAGCCGTTGTTCTCCGTGGCGAACGACACGTTGTGCCACGCCGAGAAGCTCTCCAGATGCACCCACGACTGCCAGTCCGTCGTGTAGCCGCAGGAGTAGCCGGCCGCCTTCAGCTTGGCTGCGTCGATGGCCACTTCCTGCCACGTTGCGGGCGGCTTGTTGGGGTCAAGGCCGGCCTTCTTGAAGGCGTCCTTGTTGTAATACATGATCGTCGTCGAGCTGTTGAACGGGAACGACAGCATCTCGCCCTTGTTCGACGTGTAATAACCCGCCACGGCCGGCACGTAGGCCTTCGGGTCGAACTTCTCGCCGGCGTCCTTCATGATCTTGGCGACCGGCACGATGGCGCCCTTGGCGTTCATCATCGTTGCGGTACCGACCTCGAACACCTGCAGGATGGCCGGTGCATTGCCGGCGCGGAAGGCCGCGATGCCCGCAGCCAGCGATTCATCGTACTGGCCCTTGTAGACCGGCACGACCTTGTAGTCGGACTGGCTCGCGTTGAACTTGTTGGCGATCTCATTCACCTTGTCGTTCAAGGCGCCTTCCATCGAATGCCACCACTGGATTTCCGTCACTGCGTACGCGCCTTGCGCAAACGTACACGCGGCCAGCACTGCCGCCGCCCCCGCAATCCTTTTGATCGTCATTGTTTCTCCTGTATTACGACGTTCTGGCGGGCTGCCTCGCTCCGCCCCACGGCGCGCCGACTCTAAACGAACGGTCGGACACTTTTATGACAGCGGGATGTTACGTCTCTTTCTGTCACAAAGACATCGGGAAATCCCTCCAAAGCTTGCCGACAAAGCGCCGTTAGAATGGATTGAAGGCAATCTTTCCCCGCTTTTTTTGCACTTGCAGCATGCTCGCTCCGCCCACCACACCTGCCGCCCCCGACTCGCCTGAAACCGCGCCGGTCCTTGCCGTACGGCGCGTTCCGCTACCGCTGCGCCAGCTTCCCGATGATGCACTGCGCAATATCGTCGGCGTCTTCACCGACGTGGACGGCACGCTGACAACGCGGGGCAAGCTCCCCGCGCTGACGTACTCCGCGCTCGAGCGACTGCACCGCGCCGGCATCAAGGTTGTACCTGTGACGGGGCGTTCGATCGCGTGGTGCGAGGTCATTGCGCGGCTGTGGCCCGTCGATGCGGTGATCGGCGAGAACGGCGCGTTCGCCATGCGCGTCGATTCGCGCGGGCACCTCGCCACCGATTTCGTCGACGATGCCCAGACGCGCGCACGCAATCTCGAGCGCATCCGCGAGGTGGGCGCGGAGATCCGGCGCGCGGTACCGGGCTCGGCGCTGGCGTCGGACCAGGCGTGGCATGCCGCGGATCTCGCCGTCGACCATGCGGAGCAAGTCCCGCCGCTGCCCCCGCACGCCGTGCAGCACATCGTCGACATCATGCGCACGCACGGCATGCATGCAACGGTGAGCTCGATCCACGTCAACGGCTGGTTCGGCAAGCACGACAAGCTCAGCGCCAGTGTGTCGCTCGCGCGCCGCGCATTCGGCATGGACCTGCACGTCGAGCGCGAACGCTGGGTGTTCGTGGGCGACTCGGCCAACGATGCGGCGATGTTCGAGTTCTTTCCGCTCTCGGTGGGCGTGGCCAACGTGGTCGACGTGATGGATCACCTGCCGATGCCGCCCGCCTACCTCACCGTGGCCGAAGGCGGCGGCGGTTTCGCTGAAGTGGCGGAGCGCATTCTTGCCGCTCGGCCGCCATCCCTGCCCGCGCCGCGCGCCTGACCACTCCTGCGTTCCCTGCCGCACGCGGCACGGTGCTTGCGCCGAAATTGGGCGTTGCACCGCTTTGCATCACGTGACAGCCTCACAACGGTGCAGACGGCGGCAGCGCCCTTTCAACGTCCCGACAGGAGGTTCCCCATGCAAACCCAGGAACTGCGGCAGCGGTTCGAACACGCTGAGAACACCATCGCCGAACTCGCACGGACGTGCTCCACGCACCAGGACGTGCCACAGTCGCTGAAGCAGTCGATCCAGGAACTGGACCAGCAAGCCCGCGAGTGTCACTCGCGTGTGCAGGACGGCAACGAGCAGACGTTCATTGAGGCGGTCGACAAGCTCGAGGCCTGCTCCGACCGCGCCAAGATGGCCTGCCAGAACGCCAGCAACGTCGACCAGACCGTGCAGTCCGCGGTGATGCGCACGCACCAGGAACTCTCGCAGCTCAAGCACAGCCTGCATTGAGCGCCCGACGGCATTCACGCAAAAAAAGAGGCGGATTCCCTCATCGGAAATCCGCCCAATCCCAATCGCCAAGCTCGACGATATTCAGCGCAGCCGGCTTCGATGATGCTTCAGTCGAAGCCGAGCTCCTGCAACTTGCGTGTGATGGTGTTGCGCCCGATGCCCAGGCGCGTCGCGGCTTCAACGCGGCGGCCGCGCGTGACGCCAAGGGCCGCCTCCAGGATGGCCTTCTCGAAGCGGCGCGTGAGGAGATCCATCACGTCGGGCTGACCGGCCTCCAGCATGGCCTTGGCTTCGCCGGCCAAGGCGCGCTCCCAACCCGCCGTCGACGAGGCGCCCGCGGCGACGGTGGTCGTCAGCACGTCGCTGGCCGCAGTCGCGCCATACGGCTCGTGCGACGGCTCGCTGACGAAGACCGGCCGTGCCGCGCCCTCGCCCGTGGCAGGCAGCATCTGCGCGCTGCCGCGCACCAAGTCCGCCGGCAGGTCCTTGATCTCGATCATCTGCGCCGGCGCCATCACGGTCAGCCAGTTGCAGAGGTTTTCCAGCTGGCGCACGTTGCCCGGAAACGGCAGCGTCGCGATATGCGCCAGCGCCTCATCCGACATGCGCTTGGGCTCGACGCCCAGCTCCTTTGCGCTCTTCTGCAGAAAATGGCGCGCGAGCAGCGTGATGTCTTCCGGGCGCTCACGCAGGGCCGGCAGGCGCAGGCGGATCACGTTGAGGCGGTGGAACAAGTCCTCGCGGAACAGGCCGTCCTTGACGCGCGTCTCCAGGTTCTGGTGCGTGGCCGCGATGACGCGCACGTTGGCCTTGAGCGGATTGTGGCCGCCGACGCGATAGAAATGCCCGTCCGAGAGCACGCGCAGCAAGCGCGTCTGCAGGTCGAAAGGCATGTCGCCGATTTCGTCGAGGAAGAGCGTGCCACCCTCCGCTTGCTCGAAGCGACCGCGGCGCATGGTCTGCGCGCCGGTAAAGGCGCCGCGCTCGTGGCCGAACAGCTCGGACTCGAGCAGGTCTTTCGGGATCGCGGCAGTGTTCAGCGCGATGAAGGGGCCGCTCGCCCGCGGGCTGTGCTTGTGCAGCGCGCGCGCCACCAGCTCCTTGCCCGTGCCCGATTCGCCGGTGATCAGCACGGTCACATTCGATTGCGACAGCCGGCCGATCGCCCGGAACACATCCTGCATGGCCGGCGCCTGGCCCAGGATCTCGGGTGCATCGCCGAGGCGGTCGTCGATCTCTTCCTCGCGCAGGCTTTCTTCCAGCGCGCGCCGGATGAGCTCGACCGCGCGGTCCACGTCGAACGGCTTGGCGAGGTATTCGAACGCCCCGCCCTGGAACGCTGCGACGGCGCTGTCCAGATCGGAATACGCCGTCATGATGATCACGGGCAGCCCCGGGTGCCTCGCGCGGATGGTCTGCAGCAGATCGAGCCCCGAGCCACCCGGCATGCGTACGTCGGAGATCAGGACTTGCGGCGTCTCTTCATCGAGCGCATTGAGCGCATCGCGCACGTTGGTGAAGCTGCGCGAGAGCAAGCTCTCACGCGCGAGCGCTTTTTCGAGGACCCAGCGGATGGATTGATCGTCGTCGACTATCCAGATTGGCTTCATGTGTTGGTTCGTCTGCTTGACTTCGTCTCGCCTGATCCCTCGCGCCGCTTCAATGCAGCGGCACGAGAATACGGAAATCGGTCTGCCCCGGTCTGCTCTCGCACTCGATCAGACCGTCGTGCTGCTGCACGAACGTCTGCGCGAGTGTCAGGCCCAGCCCGCTTCCGCCTTCCCGCCCCGACACCAGCGGAAAGAAAATGCGTTCGCGGATGTCGTCCGGGATACCAGGACCGTTGTCCACGACATGCAAGTCCAATGCCAGCTTGTAAAGCTGTTTTGCGATCGTGACTTTGCGGGCGACGCGCGTGCGCAGGATGATCTCCGCATCGCCCTGGGCCATGCGGGGACCAAGCGCATGCGCCGCGTTGTGGACGATGTTGAGCACGGCCTGGATGAGCTGCTCCTTGTCGCCGCGGAACTCCGGCAGGCTCGCGTCGTAGTCGCGCACGATACGCAGCCCTTGCGGAAACTCCGCCAGCACCACGGAGCGCACGCGCTCCAGCACCTCGTGGATGTTCACGTCGCCCACGATATGCGGGTGCCGGTGCGGCTCCAGCAAGCGGTCAACCAGCGTCTGCAGCCGGTCGGATTCCTTGATGATGACCTGCGTGTACTCGCGCAGTGAGCGCTCTGGCAGTTCGAACTCCAGCAGTTGCGCGGCCCCGCGGATGCCACCCAGCGGGTTCTTGATCTCGTGCGCGAGGTTGCGGATCAGTTCCTTGTTGGCGGATGACAGGTCCAGCAAGCGCTCCTCGCGTTCGCTGCGGATCTTCTGCTCGTTTGGCAGCAACTCCAGGAGCACCGCGCCCGGCGCAAAGTCGATCGCCCCGACCACGGCGTGCGCGTGCAGCGTCTCCTGGCCCAGGCGCTCGAGCGACACATCGCGGCGCTTGGCGTCGAACTGCCGCCCCGCCACGGTGGCGATCATCTCGGCCAGCTCGGACGGCTCCGCAAACAGCTCGTGCAGCGACATCTCCACCAGCTGGCGACGTGACACGGCCAGGGCAGCTTCCGCGGCGGGGTTGGCGTAGAAGATCGTCAGCGCCGGATGGCGGACGAAGAGGACGGGATTGGGCACCGCGTCGAGCCCGGGGTACGACGGGGGTGCGCCATGCGAAAACGGAATGGAGGGCAGCCCGTCGAGAGATTCGGGAACACCTGCCGACGGCGCGGAAGGCGTCGTCTGTTCCTGGACATCGCGGCGTGCCGCTTTGGGAATCAGTCGACGCGTCACTCAGCTACTCCTTTAGATTGCCCAGCTCCCGGCGGATCGAGTCGACATTCGCCTGGCTGCGTTCGATGTCACTCTTCAACTGCGCGGTGCGGTCCAGATATTTCTGGTAGTTGCGTTCGTTGCCCTGGCGCTCGGGCTGGCCGTTGTTGTATTCGGTCTTCAACGCCTGGAGCTTGCGCTCCTCTTCAGCCAATTCTGCTTCCAGCACCTGGCGGCGCTCGCCGTCACGCGCCTTCTGCGTGGCGCTGTCCACCCGCGGGAAACCGTTGCTCTGCGCCGGCGCCGGAGCGGCCCCGGCACTGCGCGGGCTGCGCGTCCCCGGCACGGTCACCACGTCGGGCAGCGTCAGTTTCCGGCACCCCTTGACGTTCCCGCTGTTGCGGTACTCCGGCACGCCGTTCGGGCCGGTGCACAGATAGACGTCATCGGCGTACGCGGGGGCCTGCGCGGACAGCGTGGCAAGCAGTCCGAATGCGATGCGTGAGGAAGGACGGAACATGAGTGGAACCTGGCTGAAACGTCGATCGGGTGCCGCTGTTCGGCAAATGCGGCGGACGCTCATTCTAGCCACAAAACCCCTCGCGCCAACAGAAAAGGGCGACCTGCGCCGCCCTTCTCCCTAAACGATGTCATGTCCTTGCCCCACGGTTGCATCGCATGGGGCAGCGGCACATTACAGCGAGTAGTACATCTCGAACTCAAGCGGGTGCGTCGTCATGCGGAAGCGCGTGACTTCTTCCATCTTGAGCTCGATGTAGGCGTCGAGCATGGCGTTGGAGAACACGCCGCCGCGGGTCAGGAACTCGCGATCCTTGTCCAGGTACTCGAGGGCCTGGTCCAGGCTCGAGCACACGGTCGGGATCTTTGCGTCTTCTTCCGGCGGCAGGTCGTACAGGTTCTTGTCGGCAGCTTCGCCCGGGTGGATCTTGTTCTGCACGCCGTCCAGACCGGCCATCAGCAGCGCAGCGAAGCCCAGGTACGGGTTCATCAGCGGATCCGGGAAGCGGGTCTCGATACGACGGCCCTTCGGGTTCGCCACGTACGGAATACGGATCGAAGCCGAGCGGTTACGCGCCGAGTAGGCCAGCTTGACCGGAGCCTCGAAGCCTGGCACCAGGCGCTTGTACGAGTTCGTGCCCGGGTTGGTGATGGCGTTCAGCGCGCGAGCGTGCTTGATGATGCCGCCGATGTAGTACAGCGCGAATTCCGACAGGCCTGCGTAGCCGTTGCCCGCGAACAGGTTCTGGCCGTCCTTCCACACCGACTGGTGAACGTGCATGCCCGAACCGTTGTCGCCCACGACCGGCTTCGGCATGAACGTAGCCGTCTTGCCGTAGGTGTGCGCGACGTTCTGGATCACGTACTTCTGCAGTTGCGTCCAGTCGGCGCGTTGCACCAGCGTGCTGAACTTCGTGCCGATTTCGTTCTGGCCCTGGCCAGCCACTTCGTGGTGGTGCACTTCAACCGGAATGCCCAGCGATTCCAGGATCAGGCACATTTCCGAACGCATGTCCTGGAACGTGTCGATCGGGGCAACCGGGAAGTAGCCGCCCTTCTTGCCCGGACGGTGGCCCGAGTTGCCGTGCTCGAACTCCTTGCCCGACGACCATGGTGCTTCTTCGGAATGGATCTTCACGAAGCAGCCTTGCATGTCGACGTTCCACGTCACGCCGTCGAAGATGAAGAATTCGGGTTCCGGACCGAAGTAGGCGGCGTCGCCCAGGCCGGAGCTCTTCAGGTAGGCTTCAGCGCGCTTGGCGATCGAGCGCGGATCGCGGTCGTAGCCCTTGCCGTCCGACGGTTCGATCACGTCGCAGGTCATCACCAGCGTCGGCTCTTCGTAGAACGGGTCGATGTGGGCGGTGCTGGCATCCGGCATCAGCAGCATGTCCGACGCTTCGATGCCCTTCCAGCCGGCGATCGACGAACCGTCGAAGGCGTGGCCGCTTTCGAACTTGTCTTCGCCGAAGTGCGAAACGGGGACCGAGACGTGCTGCTCCTTACCCTTGGTATCGGTGAAGCGGAAATCGACGAACTTGACGTCGTTTTCCTTCACGAGCTTCATCACGTCTGCAATGCTTTGGGACATGCCATTCTCCTGGTAGCGCGATAACGCAAATCATTGTGAGCCGGTTGTGTGACGGATCGCTGCCATATCGGCTGCAACTCGCGCTCACCCCCGAAACATCTTCTTTCTGGCAAGGTCGCCCGGCATGGCCCGACGCCCCTGAAAAAGACCGCGGGAATCTTAGCAGAAACCATGCCAATTTCCGTCCGCCGAGGGGCATGCGCTCCCGCAAACAGTGCAGGCCCGCAGGAGCCCAGGCCCGGGGCGGGAGAGTCGCGTTCCCGACCGGACCGCCCCGGCTCCGACGCCGCACCACGGTGAACCGGCAGGCTGTCTGACCAGCATAGCCAATGCACGCAGGCGGTGCATAAAAACCGAATCAGCACTATTTGAGTGCGAGCGAACCATGATGGCACCATTACGGGGATTTTCGCCCGCGCCACAGGGGCCCAGCGCTAAAATGGTCGCTTTCCATTTCGCCGTCCGATGCCATGACAGCCACCACACTCACTCGCGAGTCCCTGCTGGAAGCCGCCGCCGCGCGCCGCCAGGCCGATCAGCTGCCGTATTTCGGGGCGCTGTCACCGCAGGAGACTGCTGCGCTCCTGGCTGCCGACCCGCAGGCCCGGCTGGTGGACGTGCGCACGCGCGCCGAGCTGGACTGGGTGGGCACGCCAGATGTTGCGCCGGGCCAGTTCGTGCATGTGGAGTGGAACCAGTATCCGGGCGGCGTGCGCAACCCGAACTTCCTGAACGCTCTGGAAGCGGCTGTACCGAAGGACGCACCCGTGCTGTTCCTGTGCCGCAGCGCTGCACGCTCCAAGCACGCCGCCGCCGCCGCTGCACAAGCGGGCTACACGCTGGCAATGGACGTACTGGAAGGCTTCGAAGGCGCGAAGGACAGTGAAGGCCACCGCAAGACCGTGGAAGGCTGGTGCTTCCGCGGCTTGCCGTGGCACGGCGCGTAAACCGGCTCGGGCCTGGTCAGGAGGCCGCTGCGGCGTCCGCCTCGAAGATCTCGCCGCCGAGCGCCAGCGCGCCTTCTCGCAGTACCGCGTAGGCGCGCGCCACGGCCTCGGGCGTCCCCTTTACCCCCAGGTCGATGTGCGAGCGGGCATAGCGCTCGCCGCGGGCCGCATCGCCGACGCTCGGCAGGCTGAAGACCTTCACGCCGTCGAACTCGGCTTCGATGCGCTCCATCAGCGGTGTCAGCCGCGACTCCGGCAGGCCGAACACCAGGAACGATCGCTCTTCGCGCGGCGCGCGGTGGAATTGGTCGGCGTAATACGTGTCGAGCACCCACTCCATCATCGGCCACGCCATCACCGGAAAGCCCGGCATGAAGTGGTGATGCGCCACAGAGAACCCGGGGATCTTGTTGTAGCTGTTCGGGATGATGCGCGCGCCCTTTGGAAACTCACCCATCTTGAAGCGATGCTGGTTTTCGGGCGTGGAGATATCCGCCTTGACGGGATCGCCGCCGGCCGTGTCGATGATGCGCTGGGTGATCAGTTCGCGCGCTTCGCTGTGCAGCTCCAGCGGCACGCCGAGCGCCGCGGCGGCGCATTGACGCGTGTGGTCGTCGGGCGTGGCACCGATGCCGCCGGTGCAGAACACCACGTCGTCGCTGGCGAACGTGCGCTTGAGCACGCTGGTGATGCGCGCGGGCTGGTCGCCAACGTACTCGGCCCACTCCAGTGCTAGGCCGCGCTCGCCAAGCACTTCGATCAGCTTGCGCAGGTGTTTGTCTTCGCGGCGGCCGGAGAGGATCTCGTCGCCGATGATGATCATGCCGAAAGCCATGTCAGTCCTTGTTGCTTAGTCGCGGGGCAGCTCAATGGTGTGCACGTCGATGACCGATGCCTCGACCCGGCGTGCAGGGGGTGCCTCTGCGCGCAACCGCGTGAGCGCGCGCAGGCAGAAGTGCCCGAACCAAAGCGCCGAAAAGATGAAGATCAGCACATACAGCCAGATGACCGCGATGGCGATGATCGGGAACAGCACGATCGTCACCACCGACGACACCCACAGCAGTGTCGGCGCCGAGCCCAGCATGCCGACCGCAATGCCGATGCCCAGCAGCGGCAGCCGGTAGCGCTGCATGATCGCTCGGCGCTCGTCTGCGCTGGCGTGGTCAGCCAGCGCGTCGTAGGTCATCAGCCGATACGTGAGCCAGCCCCAGAGCAAGGGCGGGATCAGGGCAAAGAACGGAGGGATCAGCCACAACGGCAGCGTAAGAATCGCCACCAGGATGAACACGGCCGTGCACAGCAGCGCATGCAGCACGCTACCCGCGATGGAGCCGCCCTTGCGCCGTTCGAGCTGCGGGTAGCTGCGATCGAGAAACCGCATGACCGAAGGCACCGACGTCACGCTCACAAAGACGAGGATCGACACGACGATCACCGGCACAAGCAACGTGATGACAAGCAGCGGTGCGACGGCCGACCACAGGCCCGTCATGCCGATGGCACTGAGGCCGCTCTTGATCCAGCCCATGAAGGCCCAGCTTTCGACGGCGCTCCGGGCCATGCCGTTCATGGCATCCCAGCCGAAATACAGAACGCCGCCCCACACCACCAGGG
The DNA here is from genome assembly GCF_001683835.1 of Ralstonia sp. RL. Lineage (NCBI taxonomy): Bacteria > Pseudomonadati > Pseudomonadota > Betaproteobacteria > Burkholderiales > Burkholderiaceae > Ralstonia > Ralstonia sp. RL. The sequence goes on from NZ_LWRX01000149.1 coordinate 39,110, forward strand.
CCACGATAAACGGCAGCACGGTCAGGAACAGCATGCGCGGATGCAGTTGCGACAGCAGCGCGCGGCCAAACGAGCGAATCAGGTCGTTCATGCGGGAATCGGGGAATCTGCGAGCGGACAGCCTAGCACAGCGCGCCGACATGACGCGCGCTGCTTCGCTCGCACTTAGGCGCGGCCGAAGAGCCGCTTGATGCCCAGCCACTGCTGGCGCAGCACGCCGCGGCCGTAGTCGCGTGAGCGGCCTTGCGGCGCCGGAAGCTGATCGCGGATGCCGGTGGCGTGGTACTCCGGCGAGAAGACGGCGGTGCCGAACAGCATGTCCCACCACGGGAACAGCACGCCGAAGTTGCAGCCGCCCAGCACACCCGGCTTGCCGGGCACCTCGTGCCCCAGCCCGATGGCGTGGTGCAGCCGGTGGAAGCGCGGCGAGATCAGCAGCCGCTCGCCGAGCCAGCCAAAGTGCAAACGTACGTTGGCGTGCTGCAGGCTCTGCAGCAGTTGCGAGATGGCGACCAGCAGCACGTACTGCGAAGGCTCGACGCCGATGACCAGCGCCGCGATGGCAAACACCGCGCCGCGCAGCACGTCGTCGATGATGTGATTGCGGTCGTCCGACCACAGCGTCATCTGCCGCTGGCTGTGGTGCAGCGCATGCAGGCTCCACCACCAGTGGAACTTGTGCGATAGCCGGTGATACCAGTAGTCGAGCAGGTCGAACAGCACCAGATAGACCAGGAAGCTCACGATGGCGATGGACGTCACGCCCGGCCACCAGTCTTCCACGTTCAGGTGCGCCCAGCCCCAGAAACGCAGCTCGCCGTCCAGCGCATCGATGAGCGGCTGCAGCGTGAAGAACATCAGCAGCGGAAAAAAGCCGAGCCGGTGGAACAGCGTATAGATGACATCGGCGCGCACGGCCTTGCGATCGTGCATCGGCTCTACGGGACGCCAACGCTCCAGCGGACGAAAGACGAGCAGCAACACGGCGATCTGCAGGAGACCCATCAGTAGCCACTCGGTGCCGGGGTAGGCATCCTCGACATAACCGCCGAGGCCGATGGCATAGGTGAGCGGCATCACGACATGCTGAAACAGCAGGTCCTGCGCTTGCGTGAAGGTGTCGGCAATCCAGTCGAACATGTCAGTGTGCCGCCGGGTGAGCGGCAAACCAGGCCTTGTACTGCGGATGATCGCGCAGGGTGGCAAAACAGAAACCCTTGCGCTCCAGGCCGGTGATCAGCGGCTCCAGATCGGCGGGCGCCCACGGGTCCTTGCGCGACCAGATGCCCAGGTGCGCCATCGTGATGTCGCCATCGCGCAGGCTCGCGAGCGCCTTGTCGAGCAAGGCCGCATTCGAATACCGCTCGGACGGCAGCTCGTCGCCGAGAAAGCCCGCCGGCGCCCATGCCACATGCGCAAAGCCGCATTGCTGGGCCCAGCGTTCCGTCGTCGCAGAAAGATGGCCGCCGGGCGCGCGCCACAGCGGGTCCATCGGCTGGCCGGTCATGGCCTTGAAGCGTTCGGCGCTGCGCTTGAGTTCGGCGCAGAATTCGGGCTCGCCCCAGACGACGCTGCGGCCGCCCTGCTCGCCGAACTGCGGGCGGAAGCGGACCTTGCCGGCGCCAGCCTCGCCCTTGTAGTAGACGTGATCGAAGGTGTGCGTACCGAAAGCGTGGCCGTCGGCCGCGAGCGATTTCCAGTACGGCACCCATCCGTCATCGAGCGTGCTGTCGCCGTGGATCGTCTTCTCGTTGGCAAGGAAGAACGTGGCGTGGACGCGGTGGCGGCGCAGCGTGTCGGCAATCAGCTGCGCCTGGCTCATGCTGCCCGTGTCGAACGTCAGGTACACCGTGCCCTTGCAGGCGCCGGCGTTGACCCCACCCGGCGCAGCCGTGGCGATCGCGCACAGGCTCAGCGCCGCTGCGGCAGCCACCGTACGCAGGATCAGGCCGGGCTTCATGATGACCACGCCTCAGATGAGCGGCGCGCGCGAACGGAAGTAGATGCCATGCGGCGAGCGGCCGACCTTGATCTCTTCCACCACCTTGCGGCTGGCAACGTCAACGATGGCCACGCGCTTGGCCCAGCGGCACGTCACCCAGAGCTGCTTGCCGTCGGCGGTGAGTTCCATGTCGTCGGGGCCTGGTGGCAGTCCGGTGATGTCGCCCACCTTGGTCAGCGTCTGCTGATCGACGATGCTGATCGTGCCTGACACGCGGTTCGACAGGAACAGATGGCGCTTGTCGCCCAGCGCGCGGAAGTTGTGTGCACCCTTGCCGGTCTGGATGCGCTTGACGCTGGTGCGGTTGCGCCAGTCAATGACTTCGACGTAGTCCGCGCCCGTCATGCCGACGAGCAGGTATTTCTGGTCGGTCGTGACCCACACGCCTGCGGGGGCCGAGCCGATGGTCATGCGCCACATCACGGTCTGCGTGGGCAGGTCGATGGCCATGACCTCGTTGGAATCCTGCAGCGTGATGAAGGCGATCTTGCTGTCGGCCGTGAACGCAATGTGGCTCGGCGTCTTGGCGGCGGGAATCTGCTTGGCGATGGTGAGCGCATGGCCGTCCCAGCGGTACACGTCGACCCGGTCCAGGCGGTTGCCGGTGGTCAGAAACCACTTCTGGTCGGGCGAGAAGCCGATCTGGTATGGGTCATCAATGCGCGGCACCCGCTGCTGAATCTTGCCCGTGATCGGGTCGAGGAACACCAGATCGTTGCCGACCGCGTTCGCCACGATCAGCGATTTCTCGTCTGGTGTCGCAATCAGGTGGTGCGGCTCCTTGCCGACGGGGAAGGTCTCCAGCACCTTGCGGGTGTCCTTGTCGATCAGGGTGACGCTGGCGTCTCCCGAATTGAGCACGGTGACGACTTCAGCACGCGCGGCATGCGTTGCCGCCAAGGCGGCGGCCGACAGGACAAGCGTGGAAAACCAGCGGGAGGCAAACGAGGCGCGCACAGCGGACATAACGAGAAGATTCAGCGACTTAGCCAGCCATTCTAACGCCGGCCCTCAGGCGGTCGCTGACACAAATCAAAAAAGAAAATGGGAACTTTCGGCGCGCAAGACAATGCACAGCCGGGCTACCGCTGCATCGACTCCCATACCTTCTGCAGCCGCTTGACCGACATCGGCACGGGCGTGCGCAATTCCTGCGCGAACAAGGCGATGCGCAACTCCTCCAGCATCCAGCGGAACTCTTCCATGCGCGGGTCGGTGCCGCCCTGCCCTTGCACGCGCAGCGCCTTCTCGGCGCGCTGGTATTGCTGGATGAGCGGGGTCATCTCGTGCATGCGCTGCGTGTCGCGCGTGGGATCCGCCTTGAGCTTGTCGATGCGCAGGGCGATGCCCTTGAGGTAGCGCGGAAAATGCGTCAGCTGCGCATACGGCGTCGCTTCGATGAAACGCTTGTGCATCAGCACCTTCAACTGCGCGTCGATGTCCGCATAGGCGGCGGCAAACGGTTTGGCGATCTGCAGCTTGCGCGGCAGGTGGGCGTACTCGGCCAGGATGGCGCCCACCAGCCGCGCAATCTCCTGCGCCAGCAGCGTAAGGCGTGCTCGGCTCTCGTCCTTGCGGGCGCCGAAGCTGGCGTCATCGGTGGGCAGTGGGTCCTGCAGGCAGGCGCGCTCCAGCGTGGCGTCCAGGATCTGGTTACGCAGTTCATCCTGCGTGCCCAGGTTCATGAACTGGATCGCCATCTGCGACAGGCCGGGGATGTTCTTCTCCAGGTACTTCAACGGCTCGCGCAGCTGGATCGCAAAGAGCCGGCGCAGGCCCAGGCGGTGGATGCGTGCCGCCTCGGCGGGGTCGTCGAAGACTTCCACGTCGCAGTGATCGCCGGCGTCGACGAGTGCCGGGTAGCCGAACAGCGTCTGGTTGCCCTTGCGGATTTCGAGCAACTCCGGCAATGCCCCGAAATTCCACGTCGTGAGACCCGAATACAGCGCAGCGTTCGAGGGTGCGTCGCCCTTGCTGCTCTTGGCCGGCTTGGCACCATCCTGCGCGCCGGCCACGGCCGCGTCCTTGGCGGCGATCGACTGGAACGTCTGCTGCGCCCGCCCGCCCAGTTCCGCGCGCAGCTGGGCCAGGTTGCGGCCCATGTCGAGCTGGCGGCCGTGCTCGTCGATCACCTTGAAGTTCATGAAGTGATGCGCGGGCAGCGTTTCGAGCTTGAAGTCGGCACGCTTGAGCGGCGTGCCGGTCTGCTCGCGCACGTCGGCGATCAGGCGGTCCAGCAGATCGCCGTCGCCGAGCTTCACACGCGAGACGAATCCGGCCGCGTAATCGGGCAGCGGCACGCAATGGCGGCGCAGCTTCTGCGGCAGGCTCTTGAGCAGCAGGTGCACCTTCTCCTTGAGCATGCCGGGCACCAGCCATTCCGCCCGCTGCGCGGGCACCTGATTGAGCGCATACAGCGGCACCGTCAGCGTCACGCCGTCGCGCGGGCTGCCGGGCTCGAAGTGGTACGTCAGGCCCATGTCGATGCCGGCGATCGGCAGCGTCTTGGGGAACAGGTCGGTGGTGATGCCGGCCGCCTCGTGCCGCATCAGGTCATCGCGATTCAGGTACAGCAGCTTCGGGTTACCCTTGGCCGCCTCGGCATACCAGCGCTCGAACGAAACCGTGTGGTAGACGTCCGCCGGAATCTGGCTGTCGTAGAACGCGTAGATCAGTTCGTCGTCCACCAGCACGTCCTGCCGGCGGGACTTGTGCTCGAGATTCTCGATCTCGCGCACCAGGCGCTGGTTGTGCGCAAAGAACGGCAGGCGCGTCTCGAATTCGCCATCGACGAGCGCCCGGCGGATGAACAGCTCGCGCGCCTCCTTCGGCTGCATCGGCCCGAAATGCACGCGGCGCTGCTGGTAGATCGGCAGGCCGTACAGCGTGCCGCGCTCGAAGGCCATCACCTGGCCGGCCTTCTTCTCCCAATGCGGATCGCTCCACGACACCTTCAGCAGGTGCGCGCCGACCTTCTCGACCCACTCCGGCTCAATGCGTGCGAGCGTGCGGCCGAACAGGCGGCTGGTCTCCACGAGCTCTCCCGCCACCACCCACTTGCCGGCCTTGCGTGCGATGGCCGAACCGGGCCACAGGAAGAACTTGATGCCGCGTGCGCCCAGGTATTCGCGGCCTTTGCCGTCGGCCTCTTCAATGCGCACGCCGATGTTGCCGAGCAAGCCCGTCAGCAGCGCCAGATGCAGTTGCTCGTACGTCGGCTCGGATTCGTTGAGCTTCCAGCCCTGCTCCGCCACCGTGGTGTGCAATTGCGAATGCACATCGCGCCATTCTCGCAGCCGTACGTGCGAGAGGAAATGCGCGCGGCAATTCTCCTGCAACTGCTTGTTCGATTTCTTGTGCGCGACCGCCTCTTCAAACCACTTCCACAACTTCACCCAACCGAGAAATTCAGACTTCTCGTCGGCAAACTCGCGGTGGGCCTGGTCGGCCTGCTGCTGCAACTCCTGCGGGCGCTCGCGCGGGTCCTGCACCGACAACGCGCTCGCAATGATGAGCATTTCGCGCAGGCATTGGTGGTCGCGCCCGGCCAGAATCATCCGCGCGACACGCGGGTCCAGTGGCAGGCGGGCGATCTGCTTGCCCAGGGGGGTCAGCGCATTCTCGTCGTTGACGGCGCCGAGTTCCTGCAGGAGCTGGTAGCCATCCGCAATCGCCCGGCCCAGCGGCGGCTCGATGAACGGAAACTGCTCGACGTCGGTCAGCCGCAGCGCCTTCATGCGCAGGATCACCGACGCCAGCGACGAACGCAGGATCTCCGGATCGGTAAAGCGCGGCCGCGCGATGAAATCGGCCTCTTCATACAGACGGATGCACACGCCGTCGGCCACCCGGCCGCAACGGCCCGCGCGCTGGTTCGCCGCGGCCTGCGACACCGGCTCGATCTGCAATTGCTCGACCTTGTTCCGATACGAATAGCGCTTGACGCGCGCCAGCCCCGTATCGACGACATACCGAATGCCCGGCACCGTGAGCGACGTCTCCGCCACGTTGGTGGCCAGCACGATGCGCCGCGCGTTGGACGGGCGGAACACGCGTTCCTGCTCCTGCACCGACAGCCGCGCAAACAGCGGCAGGATCTCGGTATGCGCCGGATGGTGCTTGCGCAGCGCCTCGGCTGCTTCGCGGATCTCGCGCTCGCCGGGCAGGAAGATCAGCACGTCGCCGGGGCCTTCGCGGGCCAGTTCGTCCACCGCGTCGACGATACCGTCATAGAGGTCGCGGTCCTTGTCATTCTCGTCGCGCTGAACGGGGCGATAGCGCACCTCGACCGGATACAGCCGGCCGCTGACCTCGATGACCGGCGCCGGCCCTTTCGGCCCCGCAAAGTGCTCGGCAAACCGCTGGGCGTCGATGGTCGCCGAGGTGATGATCACCTTCAGATCGGGCCGGCGCGGCAGCAACTGCTTCAGGTAGCCGAGCAGGAAGTCGATGTTGAGGCTGCGCTCGTGCGCCTCGTCGATGATGATCGTGTCGTACGCGCGCAGCAGCGGGTCGTTCTGCGTCTCGGCCAGCAGGATGCCGTCGGTCATCAGCTTGACCGACGCGCCCGCCGAGAGCGTGTCGTTGAAGCGCACCTGAAAGCCGACGTGCTCGCCCACCGGCGTGCCGATCTCCTGCGCGATGCGCTTGGCGGTCGACGTGGCGGCAATCCGTCTGGGCTGCGTATGGCCAATGAGCCCGGTGCCACCCGCCCCGATGCCTCGCCCGATCGACAGGCATATCTTGGGCAGCTGCGTGGTCTTGCCCGAGCCCGTCTCGCCGGAAACGATTACCACCTGGTGTTTGGCGATGGCCCCGGCGATTTCGTCGCGCCGGGCCGACACGGGCAGCGCTTCCGGAAACGTGATCGGCGGAACGGGATTGGCGCGTGCGCGGCGGGCCTCGAGGGCGGCCGCGAGCGCTTCCGGCGTCGGCGTGGGGCGGCGCGGGCGGCGGCCATCACCGCCCGGCTGGCGTGCAGGCCGGTTGGCGTCGTGGGGCTGCGGTCGAGAGGGTGCCGCAGAGCGCGGCCGGGCGTGGGAATCTGACATCGGCCGGGATTATAATCCGCGCATCTTTCCTGCACCGGCCGCGCTCTGCGCCTACCCTGCCCCCGCCCGTGACCGCTCGTTCCTCCGCCCCCGCCGCCGGCGTTCCGCCCAGTGTTTCGCTGGTCGCCCACACGCCAGCCCCCGACGTCGCCCCGATTGCACCCACGCCAGAACAGCAGCAGTTTGTCGACTGGCTGCGTGCCGTGGCGCCCTACATCCATGCGTTCCGCGACAAGACCTTCGTCATCGGATTTGGCGGCGAATTGGTCAAGGCCGGCATGCTGGGTTCGCTGGTCAACGACGTCGCCCTGCTGCACGCCATGGGCATGCGCATCGTGCTGGTGCACGGCTCGCGCCCGCAGGTGGAAGAGCAACTGGCGCTGCGCAACGTGCAGACGCAGTTTGTCGACGGCGTGCGCGTGACCGACAACGCGGCGCTTGAATCGGCCAAGGAGGCCTCGGGCGAACTGCGCCTGGATATCGAGGCGACTTTCAGCCAGGCGCTGCCCAACACGCCGATGGCGGGCGCGCGCATCTCGGTGGTGTCCGGCAATTTCGTGACGGCGCGGCCGGTCGGCATCGTCAACGGGGTGGACTTCCAGCACACCGGGCTCGTGCGCAAGATCGACGCCGATTCGATCCAGCAATCGCTGTCGAACCGCAAGATCGTGCTGCTCTCGCCGCTGGGCTTCTCGCCGACGGGGCAGGCGTTCAACCTGTCGATGGAAGACGTGGCCGCCAATACGGCCGCGGCGCTCAAGGCCGACAAGCTGATCTTCATCACTGAAGTGCAAGGCCTGGTGGACCGGGTGGGCAAGCTGCAGCAGGATCTGTCGATGGAGATGGCCATCGAGCGCCTGCGCGACGGCAGCCTGTCGCACGACGTGGCGTACTACCTGCAGCACATCGTCAAGGCCATGCGCGGGGGCGTGCGCCGCGCGCACCTGATTCCGTTCGCGCTGGACGGCAGCATCCTGCTGGAGCTCTTCCTGCACGATGGCGTGGGCAGCATGGTCTCGCACACCGACCTGGAATACCTGCGCGAAGCCACGCTGGACGACGTGGGCGGCATCGTGCAGCTGATCGAGCCGCTGGAAGCAGACGGCACACTCGTGCCGCGCGAGCGCCGCCTGCTCGAGCGCGACATCGCCAACTTCTCGGTCATCGAGCACGACGGCATCATCTTCGGCTGCGCGGCGCTGTATCCGTACCCGAAGGAAGGCGTGGGCGAAATGGCGTGCCTGACGGTGTCCCCCGACAGCCAGGGCACCGGCGACGGCGAACGCCTGCTCAAGCACATCGAGGCGCGCGCGCGCGCCATCGGCCTCAAGCACCTGTTCGTGCTCACCACGCGCACGGAGCACTGGTTCCTCAAGCGCGGCTTCGTGCGCGCCAGCGTGGACGATCTCCCGGAAGACCGCCGCAAGCTGTACAACTGGCAGCGGCGCTCGATGGTGCTGATGAAGAAGCTCTGAGCCGCGGTATGTCCCCGAGCGGCGTGCCGGAATCGCAGGCGAACCGGCTGCGCGCCTTACAATAGCGGGATTCGCGCGCGCCCCATGGCGACGCATCCGCCACAAGAGTCAAAGAGAGGAACCCCATGGCCCGCATGGTCCACTGCGTCAAGCTCAACAAGGAAGCCGAAGGCCTCGACTTCCCGCCCCTGCCCGGCGAACTGGGCAAGAAGATCTGGCAAAGCGTGTCGAAGGAAGCCTGGGCCGGCTGGCTCAAGCACCAGACCATGCTCATCAACGAAAACCGCCTGAACATGGCGGATTCCCGCGCCCGCCAGTACCTGCTCAAGCAAACGGAAAAGTACTTCTTTGGTGAAGGCGCCGACCAGGCTTCCGGCTACGTGCCCCCGCCCTCGGCCTGATCCGCCCTGAAGAGCAGAAAAGCCGTTCAGTATGCGCTGAACGGCTTTTTTTGTTGGCTGACCCGTCCTGAATAAGGTTGACACTTTTTCCTGGTGGAGCAAGGAGAGTCAA
>NZ_LWRX01000200.1:0-8518 GCF_001683835.1 Ralstonia sp. RL
CCTGCCTTGCCGGCATCCCTTTCGCAGGCGAGGCACCAGCCGATCGGGCCGGCCAAGCAAACACCGCTGCAAGGCTTCAGGCAAAAAAAACGGGGCCGCAGCCCCGTTCAACCCTCACCGGTCATGTCACCCGCTAGGGAACGCGTGACATGCTCCGATAAACCGTCCTGTTGTGGCTTGCGCCCAAGTGTCAGTTCGTCTTGGCGCCGCCTTCAAACCACTTCGCGATGATCGCGCGTTCGTCGTCGGTCATCTGCGTCACATTGCCCAGGGGCATCAGCTTCTGCTGCACAGCCTGCTGGTAGACGAGTTGCGCATGCGCGGACAACTGCTCCGGCGTATCGAGCAGCACGCCCTTGGCCGGCGAAGGCATCAGGGTAGGATGCGCCGAGTGACATTGGTAGCACCGTGCGGTAACGACTGCCTGTACTTTGGAGAAATCCGATCCGCCAGCCGCCGCCGGAGCCGCCGCGGCGGGTGCCGAAGCGCCGCCCGCTGCGGCTGCCGCCGGGGCCGCTGCTGCCTGAGTTTGCGCCGCAGGTGCTGCCGGACGCTGCACCGGTGCCAGCCATACGGCCACACCGAGCAGCACGGCCACGCCCGCTGCCGGATAGCCCCAGTTGATCACGCCCTTGTGCTTCAGGATGAAGAACTGGCGGATCAGCACGCCAGCCAGCATGATCAGCACCAGCACGGCCCAGTTGTACTTGTGGGCGTACGTCATGCTGTAGTGGTTCGACAGCATCGCAAACAGCACCGGCAGCGTGAAATACGTGTTGTGCACGCTGCGCTGCTTGCCGCGCTTGCCGTGGATCGGGTCCGGCTTCTCGCCAGCCTTGAGCGAGGCCACCACCTTGCGCTGCCCCGGGATGATCCAGAAGAACACGTTGGCGCTCATGATGGTCGCGATCATCGCGCCGATCAGCAGGAACGCTGCACGGCCCGAGAACAGGTGGCACGCCGCATACGCCGCGATCACCACGTAGATCGCAACCAGAATGCCCACCACGCGGTCGTTCTTGCCGAACACGCGGCAGATCGTGTCGTACACCAGCCAGCCGACCACCAGGAACGCCAGCGCGAGGATCACCGCCGTCGTCGCCGACATGTCGAAGATGCTGCGATCGATCATGTAGACGTTGGCGTTGAACAGGTACACCACCGTCAGCAGCGCGAAACCCGACATCCATGTCGAGTACGACTCCCAGTAGAACCAGTGCAGATGTTCGGGCAACTGCTTCGGCGCCAGCAGGTACTTCTGCGGGTTGTAGAACCCGCCGCCGTGCACGGCCCACAGCTCGCCGTCGACGCCCTTGTCCTTCAGGTCCGGTGCGGTCGGCTTGGTCAGGCTGTTGTCGAGCCACACGAAGTAGAACGACGAGCCGATCCACGCAATCGCGACAATCACGTGCAGCCAACGCAAGAGCAGGTTGGCCCAGTCGAGGATATAGCCTTCCATGATGCGCTCCCCGTGCGTCAGCTGCCGCGATAGGTCGAGTACGACCACGGCGACACCAGCAGCGGCACATGATAGTGCGCGCCGGTATCGGCCACGCCGAAGCGCAGCGTCACCACGTCCAGAAACGCGGGCTCGGGGAGTTTGACGCCGGCCGCGCGGTAGTAGTCGCCCACCGCGAAGTCCAGCTCATAGACGCCGGCCTGCAGCGCATCGCCTTCCAGCAGCGGCGCATCGCAACGGCCATCGTGATTGGTGCGAACCGATTTGATCGGTTGGCGCTGATTGTCGACAATCTTGAACAGGGCGATCGCCAGGTTTTGGCCCGGCGTGCCTGCAGCGGTGTCGAGCACATGGGTAGTCAAGCGTCCCATTTGTCTTCCTCTGTAGTTCGAATTTTCAGAAGCGCCGCTGCCTCCACTTGCACCTCGCGCCGAACCCTTGTGTGGCAAGGGCTGGCGTCGGGGCCCGCTCGGTACGTGCTACTGCACGCATCCCGGCGCGCGTCCAGCCGGTTTACGCCTGCGGCCTTCGTGTGGAAGGCGCCTGCCAAGCCGGCAAAGCCGTCGCTCGCTCCGGTCCGACACCCCTGTCTCTGTGGGGACGTGAAACAGGGATTTCCCTAGTTTGTCGGATTCCAGAACGCATTTTGTTGACAATATTGAAGGCCCACCCGAATAATTGTCAACAGATTTTCGCGGCTCCTGATGCGGCGCTGCACTACTGAAAGGCGGGTCTTCCATGTCCAAGAATCTCAAGCTGGTCTCCACGGAAACGACGCTAAAGCCCGGTACGTCGGGCACCAAGGCAGCGGGGGCACGTATGTCGCTCGAAGAACGGATGTACCACGAGATCTACGACGCGATCATGGAGCACCGCCTTCCCCCGCGCACGAAGCTCACGGAGCACGCACTGTGCGAAATCTATGCCACCGCACGCCATACGGTGCGCAAGGTGTTCTCCCGGCTGGCCGCCGACGGCCTGGTCGATCTGGAACCGAATCGCGGTGCGTTCATTGCGGCGCCTTCCATCGACGAGGCGCACGCCATGTTCGAGCTGCGCCAGATCCTGGAGCGTGCCGTGCTCGACAAGGTCGGCCGCGGCGGCGACCCGAAAGCCGCCATCGCCCCGCTCGTGGAACTCGTCAAGGAAGAGCGCCAGGCCTTCGTCACGCATGACCGGCCGCGCTGGATCCGTCTTTCCGCCGAATTCCACGTCGCGCTGGCCGAGCAGGCAGGCAACCCCTTGGTGGTGGAGATGATGCGCCGGCTGGTGTCGCGCACCACGCTGATGATCGCCAGCGTCGAGGCCCCGGGCAACAACGCCTGCTCGTTCGACGAACACCTGGACATCCTCAACGCGCTCGAGCGCGGCGACGCCGCCGCCGCGCAGGCCCACATGGCCCAGCACTTGCAATGCTGTGCCGACCGCGTGCGCCCCGAAGCGCCCGCTGATTTCGACCTGCGTTCGGTATTGGGCCCGCGCAACCAAGTCTAGGACCGGTTTTGCCGTATCGGGCGAGCTGGCACGACAGAGGCCGCCGCCCCCAGGCCGGATGCCATCCGGCTCACCACCAAAAAGGAGACCTTCATGGCAAGCAGCACCATCGCCGCCCCCACGGCGGACCTGACGAATGAGCGCGTGGCGTACGGCCGCCTGCTCGCACTGGGTCTGCAACATGTCTTGGTGATGTATGCAGGCACCGTCGCGGTGCCGCTGATCGTGGGCGGCGCACTGCATCTGCCCAAGGAACAGCTCGCCTTTCTCATCAACGCCGACCTGTTTGCCGCGGGGCTGGCCACGCTCATCCAGGCGTTCGGCATCTGGAAGTTCGGCATCCGCATGCCGGTGATGATGGGCGTGACGTTCGCCTCGGTCGGCCCGATGATCGCCATCGGCAGCGATCCGAGCATCGGCCTGCTCGGCATCTACGGCGCGGTGATCGCGGCGGGGCTGTTCGGCATCATCGTCGCGCCGCTCATGGGGCGCGTGCTCGGGCTCTTTCCGCCGGTGGTGACGGGCACCGTCATCACGCTGATCGGCATGTCGCTGATGGGCGTGGGCATCAACTGGGCAGCCGGCGGCCAGCCGACCATGAAAACGATGGTCGACGGCGTGCTCAAGACCGTGCCCAACCCTGCGTATGGCGATTTGAGCGGCCTGGCAATTGCGCTGGCGGTGCTGGTCATCATCCTGCTGCTGACCAAGTATGGCCGCGGCCTGATCGGCAACATCGCCGTGCTGCTGGGCATCGTGATCGGCACGTTCATCGCCATGGCGTTCGGCAAGGTCAGCTTTGCCGGCATGGCCGAGGCCGAGTGGGTGGCCGTCATCACGCCGCTGCACTTCGGCATGCCGACCTTCCACTTCGGCGCCATCGCTTCGATGTGCATCGTGATGCTGATCACGCTGGTGGAATCGACCGGCATGTTCCTGGCGCTGGCGGAAATCACCGGCAAGAAGCTCTCCACGGATGACCTGACCCGCGGCCTGCGCGCCGACGGCCTTGGCACCGTGATCGGCGGCGTGTTCAACACGTTCCCGTACACGTCGTTCTCGCAGAACGTGGGGCTGGTGACGGTGACGGGCGTGCGCTCGCGCTTCGTGGCGGCCATGGGCGGCGTGATCCTGATCCTGCTGGGCCTGTTCCCGAAGATGGCGCACATCGTGGCGTCGGTGCCGTCGTTCGTGCTGGGCGGCGCGGGCATCATGATGTTCGGCATGGTGGCCGCCACCGGCGTGCGCATCCTGGGCTCGATCGATTTCAACAAGTACCGCCACAACCTGTTCATCGTGGCCATCTCGATCGGCTTCGGCATGATCCCCACGCTGGCGCCGACGTTCTTCCAGTACCTGCCCAAGTGGCTGGAGCCGGTCACGCACAGCGGCATCGTGCTGGGCACGCTGGTGGCCGTCATCCTGAACCTCTACTACAACGGCATGCAGTCAACCGAGCACGCGATGCGCGAGGCCGCTGCCAACACCCACGGCACGGAGTAACCGCATGGCCGGGCACATGAGCGCCACTGCCGCGCACACGGATCCGCTTCTGATCGCGCGTCACGCCGACGTGCTGGTCACCATGGACGCGCAACGGCGCGAGATCGCCGACGGCGCCCTGGTGGCGCGCGGCGGCGTGATCGAATGGGTGGGCGCCACGGCCGATCTGCCGTCGCAGTATCGCGATGCCATCGGCCGGCCCAGCGTGCGGGTCATTGAGCTGCGCGACCACGTCGTCACGCCAGGCTTCGTCAACACGCACCACCACATGTACCAGAGCCTGACGCGCGCCCTGCCCGCCGCGCAGGATACCGAACTGTTCGGCTGGCTCACGAACCTGTATCCGGTGTGGGCGGGGCTCACGCCCGAGATGGTGCGCGTGTCCACGCTCACGGCGATGGCAGAGCTGCTGCTCTCGGGGTGTACGACGTCGAGCGACCACCTGTATCTGTACCCGAACGGCTGCCGGCTGGACGACTCCATCGAAGCCGCGCGGCTGATCGGCATGCGCTTTCACGCGGCGCGCGGCAGCATGAGCGTCGGCCGCAGCCAGGGCGGCCTGCCGCCGGACCGCGTGGTCGAAGGCGAAGACGCCATCCTGAAGGAAACGCAGCGCCTGATCGAAACCTGGCACGACCCCGATCGCCATTCGATGCTGCGCGTGGTGGTGGCGCCGTGTTCGCCGTTCTCGGTCTCGCGCGACCTCATGCGCGAATCGGCCAGGCTTGCGCGCAGCTATGGCGTATCGATGCACACGCACCTGGCCGAGAACGACAACGACATTGCGTACTCGCGCGAAAAGTTCGGCATGACGCCGGCGGAGTACGCGGAAGACCTCGGCTGGGTCGGCCACGACGTGTGGCATGCGCACTGCGTCAAGCTCGACGCACACGGCATCGACGTGTTTGCACGCACCGGCACGGGCGTTGCGCATTGCCCGTGCTCGAACATGCGCCTGGCCTCCGGCATTGCGCCCATCCGCACCATGCGCGATGCCGGCGTGCCGGTCGGCCTGGGCGTGGACGGCAGCGCGTCGAACGATGGCGCGCACATGCTCGGCGAAACGCGCCAGGCCATGCTGCTGGCACGCGTGGGCTTCGGCCCTGCGGCGATGAGCGCGCGGGAGGCGCTGGAAATCGCCACGCTCGGCGGCGCGCGGGTGCTCAACCGCGACGACATCGGCGCCCTGGCGCCCGGCATGTCCGCCGACTTTGTCAGCTTCGACCGCCATCAGGTCGGTCTTGCCGGCGCCGATCACGATCCGGTCGCCGCCCTGGTGTTCTGCGCCCCGTCCAACGTGGCGCATAGCGTGATCAACGGGCGCGTGGTCGTCGAAGACGGCCGCCTGACCACGCTCGAACTCGACGCCCATCTCACGGTTCACCGGAAGCTCGCGCTGGAACTGGCGCAGGCTGCCCGGGCAGTCCCGGCGTGACCGGATGGAGGGTGGCCTGGTGCACGACATCCCGCGTATCTGCGGCGTCCCGACAACACAGGGCCTTGCCACGCGCAAGCGGCGCTGGCCCTGCGTTGACGGGAACAACATCCACGCGTGATGTCGCGCATTTGGAAAACCCCATTCCGCCGTCCGGCCGGTGTTGTATGAAGTCTCTTCGGTGCCAAAAATCATGACCAACAACAACTACCCGCGCGATCTCATCGGTTACGGCAAGAACCCGCCCGACCCCAAGTGGCCGGGCGGCGCGCGCGTAGCCCTGCAGTTCGTCCTCAACTACGAGGAAGGCGGTGAAAACTGCGTGCTGCACGGCGACGCCGGTTCTGAGCAGTTCCTCTCCGAGATCATCGGCGCGGCCGCCTACCCTGCTCGGCACATGAGCATGGAAGGCATCTACGAATACGGCTCGCGTGCGGGCGTCTGGCGCATCCTGCGCGAGTTCGAAAAGCGCGGGCTGCCGCTCACCATCTTCGGTGTGTCGATGGCGCTGCAGCGTCATCCGGACGTGACGCA
Source organism: Ralstonia sp. RL (assembly GCF_001683835.1). Lineage (NCBI taxonomy): Bacteria > Pseudomonadati > Pseudomonadota > Betaproteobacteria > Burkholderiales > Burkholderiaceae > Ralstonia > Ralstonia sp. RL. The sequence goes on from NZ_LWRX01000200.1 coordinate 6,426, forward strand.
GGCGTTCGTGGACCTCGGTCATGAGATTGCCTGCCACGGCTGGCGCTGGATCCACTACCAGAACATCGACGAAGCGACCGAGCGCGAGCACATGCGCATCGGCGTCGAGATCATCCGCCAGATGACCGGCAACGCGCCGCTGGGCTGGTACACCGGCCGCGACAGCCCGAACACCCGCCGCCTGGTCGTCGAGCACGGCGGCTTCGTCTACGACGCCGACTATTACGGCGACGACCTGCCCTTCTGGACCGAAGTCCAAACGTCATCCGGCGAGACCAAGCCGCACCTGGTCGTGCCGTACACGCTCGACACCAACGACATGCGCTTCGCCAGTCCGCAGGGCTTCAACACGGCCGACCACTTCTACCAGTACCTGAAGGACGCCTTCGACGTACTGTACGAAGAAGGCGACCCGAACGGCCTCGCCCGCCCGAAGATGCTGTCGATCGGCATGCATTGCCGGCTGCTGGGCCGTCCGGCGCGTTTCCGTGCGTTGCAGCGCTTCCTCGATTACGTGCAATCGCACGACAAGGTGTGGATCTGCCGCCGCATCGACATCGCCAACCACTGGATGCAGCACCACCCGTACGCCAGGCAACCCGTTTTGAGCACCGCAGCATGAGCCCGACGACTTACACCCTTTCGCAACTCAACGGCATGGACGCTGCCCAGTTCGTGCAAGTCCTGGGCGGCGTTTACGAACACTCGCCGTGGGTGGCCGAGCAGGCTGCCGCGCAACGCCCGTTCGCGTCCGCCGATGCGCTTGCCAACGCCATGCGCCACGCCGTGGACAACGCCGGCGAAGGCCCGCAGCTCGCGCTCGTCCGTGCCCACCCGGAGCTCGCCGGCAAGGCTGCCGTGCGCGGCGAACTGACTGCCGAGTCGACGCGCGAGCAAAGCGGCGCGGGGCTGAACCAGTGCACGCCGGAAGAGTTTGCGCGCCTGCAAGACCTCAACGCCCGCTACAACGAGAAGTTCGGCTTCCCGTTCATTCTCGCGGTGCGCGGCTACGACCGCCACGGCATCATCGAAGCCTTCGCCAAGCGCGTCGAGAACGACCGCGATACCGAGCTGCGCACGTCGCTGGAGCAGATCCACCGGATCGCGGGCTTCCGTCTGCACGATTTGATTTCAGGTTAAGCACGACAACAACGCTGTGGGCGCGGTGTCATGGGGCCTGGGACGCCGCCCGGCATGGAGCCTGACCAGCCGGCCTGCGACCGCATCGAAGAATGCGGCGCGACCCACGGTGATCTTCAACAACCAAGGAGGTAGCAATGCAGTGGAACATCAAGCGTGGCGCGGCCGCGCTGGCAGCGGCAGCGGCACTGGGGTCAGCGAGTGCCGGGGCACAGGCGCAATCGTCCGTCATGCTCTACGGCCAGGTGGACGCCTGGGCCGGCGCAACCAAGAACCTCGGCGCATCCGATCGTGCCTGGGGCGTCAATTCGGGTGGCATGTCGACGTCGTACTGGGGCATGAAGGGCAGCGAAGACCTGGGCAACGGCCTGAAGGCGATCTTCACGCTAGAAGCATTCTTCCGTCCCGACACCGGCAAGGCCGGTCGCTTTGACGGCGACACGTTCTTCGCGCGCAACGCAACCGTCGGCCTGTCTTCGAACTCGTGGGGCACGATCAAGCTCGGCCGTATCACGCCGCCGTATTTCGTCTCGACGATCCTGTTCAACCCGTACGGCGATTCGTACACGTTCTCGCCGATGGTGTTCCACACCTACCTCGGTAACGGCCTGACGGGCGCCGCGGGCATCTCGGGGCTGGTGGGCGATTCGGGCTGGAACAACTCGATCATGTATTCCACGCCCGATTTCAACGGGCTGACCGGCAACTTCATCTACGGGGCAGGCGAGCAGGCCGGCCACAACGGCCAGAACAAGTGGGGCGGCAACTTCCTGTACTTCCGCGGCAACTTCGCGGCCACGGCGGCCTTCCAGCAAGTGCGCTTCAACGCCAATCCGGGCGACCTGAATGCGCTGGTGACGGGCTTCTCGCGCCAGACGGCTGCGCAGCTGGGCGCGACGTACGACTTTGGCGTGGTCAAGCTGTACGGCCAGTACCAGTACATCAAGAACACG
>NZ_LWRX01000226.1:0-28532 GCF_001683835.1 Ralstonia sp. RL
CTCGTCGCGCACGCCACCCAGCGCCATGCGCACGAACTTGCGGTTCGTCGCACGCGCCACCGACTGGCCCAGCGAAGTCTTACCGACGCCCGGCGGCCCCACCAGGCACAGGATCGGCGCCTTCACCTTCTCGACGCGCTGCTGCACTGCGAGGTACTCGAGAATGCGTTCCTTGACCTTCTCCAGACCGTAGTGATCCTGATCCAGCACCTGCTCGGCGTTCGCCAGGTCATTGTTGACCTTGCTCTTCTTGCGCCACGGCAAGCCGACCAGCGTGTCGATGTAGTTGCGCACGACGGTTGCCTCGGCCGACATCGGCGACATCAGCTTGAGCTTCTTGAACTCGGACTCGGCCTTCTTCTTGGCCTCCTTCGGCATGCGGGCGGCCTTGATCTTCTTGTCCAGCTCTTCAAGATCGGCGCCTTCTTCGCCTTCGCCCAGTTCCTTCTGGATGGCCTTGACCTGCTCGTTGAGGTAGTACTCGCGCTGGCTCTTTTCCATCTGGCGCTTGACGCGGCCGCGGATGCGCTTTTCCACCTGCAGGATGTCGATCTCGCCTTCCAGCTGCGACAGCAGGCTCTCCAGACGTTCGGTCACGTTGAACATCTCGAGGATCTTCTGCTTCTGCTCGAGCTTGATCGGCAGATGCGCGGCGATCGTATCCGCCAGGCGACCCGGCTCGTCGATGCCCGACAGCGAGGTCAGGATCTCCGGCGGAATCTTCTTGTTCAGCTTCACGTACTGATCGAACTGCGACACGATGGCGCGACGCAGCGCCTCGGTCTCGGCCGATTCAGTGGGCTCCGGACCGACGGGCACGGCTTCGCAGAAAAAGTGCGATTCGTCGTCGGTGACGGACAGGATGTTGGCGCGCTGCGTGCCCTCGACCAGCACCTTCACGGTGCCGTCCGGCAGCTTCAGCATCTGCAGGATGTTGGCGATACAGCCGACCTCGTAGAGGTCCTTATCGGTCGGCTCATCCTTGGCCGCCGTCTTCTGGGCAACCAGCATGATGCTCTTGCCCGCCTCCATCGCGGCTTCGAGCGCCTTGATGGACTTGGGGCGCCCCACGAACAGCGGAATCACCATGTGCGGAAACACCACCACGTCACGCAGCGGCAACAGCGGCAGGCGAATCTGCTCAGCGGGTAAAAGTTGGGTTCCGGACATTATTTTCCCCAGAAAGTCATGTAAGGGCTAAATTGGGCGCGGCAACGTTTTTACAAGACCGTTGCTGCAAGTCGCATGCCGACCCGGTTTCCCGAAGCAAAAAAAGCCGCTCGCGTGCGAACGGCTTCCTGCATGGGACGCATACGGCGCATCCCGGCCGAGCATTCGCGTCAGAACCAGCACAGCCCCGGTGGGGCCGTGAGCCGGCTCTCAGTTGGAACCTGCAACCTTGGGCTGCTCTTCGTAAATCAGCAGGGGCTTGCCGTCGCCGGAGATCGTGCTCTCGTCGATCACCACCTTCTGCACGCCCTTGTGGTTAGGGAGGTCATACATCACATCCATCAGCGCATGCTCGACGATGGAACGCAGACCGCGCGCCCCCGTCTTGCGCTTGATCGCCTTGCGGGCAATCGCCGTCAGCGCGCTTGGACGGATTTCCAGCTCCACCCCTTCCATCGCCAGCAGCTTTTGATACTGCTTGACGATTGCATTCTTCGGCTCGACCAGAATCTCCATGAGGGCTGCCTCATCGAGCTTGGCCAGCGTCGCCACCACGGGCAGACGGCCGATCAGCTCGGGAATCAGGCCGAACTTGATCAGGTCTTCCGGCTCCACCTGGGGCAGCACTTCGTTGACGTCGCGTTCTTCCTTGCTCTGCACTTCCGCGCCAAAACCGATGCCGGTCTTGTCCGAGCGCTGCATGATGATCTTCTCCAGACCGTCGAATGCCCCGCCGCAGATGAAAAGGATATTGGTGGTGTCAACTTGCAGGAAATCCTGGTTAGGATGCTTGCGGCCACCTTGCGGCGGAACCGACGCCATCGTGCCTTCAATCAGCTTGAGCAACGCCTGCTGCACACCTTCGCCGGAAACATCCCGCGTGATCGAAGGGTTATCCGACTTGCGCGAGATCTTGTCGATCTCGTCGATGTAGACGATGCCGCGCTGGGCCTTGTCCACCTCGTAATTGCAGTTCTGCAGCAGCTTCTGGATGATGTTCTCGACGTCTTCGCCAACGTAGCCGGCTTCGGTCAGCGTGGTGGCATCGGCGATGACGAAGGGCACGTTCAGCAGACGTGCCAGCGTTTGCGCAAGCAGGGTCTTGCCCGAGCCGGTCGGCCCGATGAGCAGAATGTTGCTCTTGGACAGCTCGACATCGTCCTTCTTGCCGAGGTGCTTCAAACGCTTGTAATGGTTGTAGACCGCAACCGCCAGGATCTTCTTCGCCTGCTCCTGACCAATCACGTATTGGTCAAGGCTCTGTCGAATCTCGTGCGGCGTGGGCAGGTCGGACTTGACGGCCAGGCCACCTTCCTTTTCGGAGATGGCGGCCTCATCCCGGATGATCTCGTTGCACAGGTCGATACATTCATCGCAGATGAAGACCGAGGGGCCGGCAATCAGTTTCTTGACCTCATGCTGGCTCTTGCCGCAGAACGAGCAGTACAGCAGCTTTTCGCCAGTCGAGCCTTTCTTGTCCGCCATAACGATAACCAGTAGTTCCTGGCAGCATCATACGCCAAATTATCTGGCGACGATCCGCAGGTGTTGTACAAAGCAAAAACGAGGCGCGAAGCCTCGTTTTTGACACCGCTTGACATGTTTGGTGCAACCGCCGGTGTGCCGCGCGCGACACCGGCTACCGTGCACACGCGTGCGCCCTCCCGATACTTCAGCGCTTGCTGATGACCTGGTCGATCAGGCCATACTCCTTGGCCTGCTCGGCGCTCATGAAGTTGTCGCGATCGGTATCGCGGGCAATCTTGTCGACCGGCTGGCCGGTCACCTCGGAGAGCACCGTGTTCAGGCGCTCGCGCAGATACAGAATCTCGCGGGCCTGGATTTCGATGTCCGAAGCCTGACCGCGTGCACCGCCCAGCGGCTGATGAATCATGATGCGCGAGTTCGGCAGCGCCAGGCGCTTGCCCTTGGCACCGGCTGCCAGCAGAAAGGCGCCCATGCTGGCGGCCATGCCCATGCACAATGTCGACACGTCCGGCTTGATGAACTGCATCGTGTCGTACATCGCCAGGCCGGACGACACCGACCCGCCGGGCGAGTTGATGTACAGCGAGATGTCCTTGTCCGGGTTCTCGCTTTCGAGGAACAACAGCTGTGCCACCACGAGGTTGGCAGTCTGGTCGTTCACCTCGCCCACCATGAAGATCACGCGCTCCTTGAGCAGGCGCGAGTAGATGTCATAGGCGCGCTCGCCGCGGCCAGACTGCTCGACCACCATCGGCACCAGACCGAGCCCCTGCGTTTCGAGCGCGGAAGCCTGGGTGCGGGCGAGTTGATCGATCAGTTCATTGCGGATCATGCGGTTCTCCGGTGCTTAAACTCAGCGGGTCGAATCAGCCTTGCGCCGGCGTGGCGGTCAGCTCTTCGAACGACACGGTCTTGTCGGTGACCTTGGCCTTGTCGCACACAAAATTTACCACGTTGTTTTCGAGCACGTAGGCTTCCATCTCGGCCAGGCGCTGCTGGTCGCCGTAGTACCAGCGGATGACTTCCTTCGGATCCTCGTAGCTCTTGGCGAACTCTTCGATCTCGGCCTTGACCTGCTCCGGCTTCGCTTCCAGGCCGTTGGCCTTCACGACTTCGGCCAGCACCAGGCCCAGCTTCACGCGGCGCTCGGCCTGCTGCGCAAACATCTCGGCCGGGATCGGCATGTTCTTGGCATTCGGCATGCCGCGCGCTTCCAGATCGCGGCGGGCCATTTCCACCAGACGCTCCTGGTCTTGCTCGACCAACGACTTCGGCACGTCCAGCTCGGCCACCTTCAGCAGCGCTTCCATCACCTGATCCTTGAGCAGCGCGTGCGTGCGGCGCTTGACTTCACGCTCCAGGTTTTCGCGGATGTCGGCGCGCATCTTGTCGAGGTTGCCGTCGGCGATGCCCAGCGATTGCGCGAAGGCCGCGTTGACTTCCGGCAGGTGCGCCCACTCGACTTGCTTGAGCGTGACGGTGAACTCGGCGGTCTTACCGGCAACGTCCTTGCCGTGGTAGTCCTCGGGGAAGGCCAGCGGGAAGGTCTTCGACTCGCCCCGCTTCAGGCCCAGCGTGGCTTGCTCGAACTCGGGCAGCATGCGGCCCTCGCCGAGCACGAAGCTGAAGCCTTCGGCCTTGCCGCCGGCAAACTCCACGCCGTCGATCGTGCCGACGAAGTCCACCGTCACGCGGTCGCCGTTCTGGGCGACGGCTTCGCCGCCGTCACCGTGCTCGCCGGCCTCGCCGCGCGGGTGGTAGTGCACGCGCTGCTTGCGCAGGATGTCGATGGTCTTGTCGATTTCGGCGTCGGTGATCTCGGTCTTGGTGCGGGTCAGTTCTGCACCGGCCAGGTCGCCGATCTTCACCTCCGGATACACCTCGAAGGTGGCGTCGAAGGCGAACTGGTCATCGGCCACGCCTTCGGTCTTCAGTTCGAAGCGCGGTTGGCCGGCAACCTTCACGCCCTGCTGGTTCGTGATGTCGAAGAACTGGCGGGCGGCCTTGTCGAAGCGCACCTCGAGTTCAACCTGCTGGCCGTACTGCTTTTCGACCATCTTCATCGGCACCTTGCCCGGGCGGAAGCCGGACATCTTGACGGTCTTGGACAGACGCGCCAGACGGCTTTGCTTCTCTTGCTCCACTTCGGCCTTCGGGACGGCCAGGGTCACCTTGCGATCGAGTTTGCCGAGGTTTTCAATGACAGTCGACATGGTCGTAATTCCAGATTCAGAAGAAAGTTGCGTCGAACGGCGCAGCGCCAGCAGCAGCCGTGGTTCAGTTCTTGGTCTTGCCGGGCTTGCACCGAATGCGACGCGCGGGCCGCATGGGCGGCTTGAACGGTGCAATGGGCGCGTTCGGGCTGGCAAACGCAAAACGCATATTATGGCATGGAACGCTCGCCAGCCCTGATTTTTGGGTCGGAACGCTTGGAAAAGCCCTACAGATCGTGCGCTAGTCGAGCGTGCCCGCGGGGTCCGTTTCAGCGCGGGTGGCGCCCTGCCCGTGGCGCAGCGCGCGCAGGATGAAACGGCGTGGGTCGAGCGCTGCGGCCAGGTCGGCTTCCAGCGGCAGCGGTCCGCCGTCGATCTGTGCCGCGAGGAGCTCCGCGCCCAGTACCGACCATGTGAGGCCGCGCGAGCCATAGGCCAGCGCGGCGTACAGCCCCGGCACACGCGGCACGGCCGCATGCGGCCCGCGCAGGCGAAAACCGGGCGCCGCGGCCGCCGCTTCGTCCGGAACCGGGCCTATCAGCGGAAGCCGGTTGGCCGACACGCAGCGCAAGCCGACATAGCCGCGCAGCCGTGCGGGGTCGACGCGCGCCAGGGCATCGGCTTGCGCTGGCTGCAGACGCGCCGCGCGCTGAAGATTGGCCGCGTGATCGGCAACGCGCTCGGCAAGGTCGACGTCGCCGGGCTGGAATGAAGACCCGATCCGCACGGTCTCGGCGCCCGGCTCGGCGGGCAGCAGGTAGCCGTCGCCGCAGACGACCGCCCTGGGCCACGCGACGTGCGGTTGCAACGCGTCGATCGGAACATCGGTGAGCTGGCCGCGCACCGGCTTGAGTGACGCCGACGCCAGGGGTGCCAGCCGTGCGGCATCCACACCGTTGGCGAGAACGACGACCGGCGCCGCGGCAATCACCCGGCCTTCGGTGTCCAGCATCTGCCATCGGGCGCCATCCTGCACAAGCGCCTCCACCCGCGTCTTCCAATGCGCTTCGATGGCGCCGCCCGCGGCGGCCAAGGCGGCGCTGCACACGTCGGGCGGCGCGACCCAGCCTGCCTGCGCGAACCACCAGCCGCCGCGCGGCACACTCGCGCCGACATGCTCGGCAGCTTGGGTGGCATCGAGCCATGTGATGTAGTCGGCGGGATAGCCGAGCGCCTGTACGACGCGCTGCTGCTCGATGGCATCGTCGGCGCTCTCGGCGAGCTGCAATACGCCGGTCGCCTGAAAGCCTGTGGCAAAGCCGGCCTGGTCGAGCGCTGCCCAGTGGCGGCGCGCGAGCAGGTTGCCCGCGCGTGAGAGGCGGGACAGCACGCTGTCGTCGATGGACACATGCGGATGCATGGCAGCTGCCCGATGCGCCGACGTGCCGCGCGCGGGGCCCTCGTTGGCATCGATGAGCGTGATGCGCCAACCGCGCGCGGCAAGGCGCTCGGCGACGGAGCAGCCCGCGAGCCCGGCGCCCAGCACGATGGCATGGCGCTCGCTCCAGAGCGGCGCTTCGGCCGGCCCGCGCCGCGTGCGCCAGTGCGTCGGAAACCGGGCGACCGTCATGTCGCGCTTGGTGCCGAAACCGGACGCCTTGCGCGCCTCGAAGCCGGCTTCCTGCAGCCCTCGCCTCACGAACCCCGCCGCGGTATATGTGGCGAGCGTGGCACCGGCGCGCGCAATGCGGGCGAGCTGCTTGAACACGCGCGGCTGCCACAGGTCCGGGTTCTTGGCGGGCGAGAAGCCGTCCAGATAGAACGCGTCGGCCGCGCAGGCGAGTTGCGGCAGCATGTCCATCGCATCGCCCAACAGCAGCGTCAGCGTGACGCGGCCTTGCTCGAATGCGAGGCGATGGACGCCCGGTACCGGCACGGGCCACCCCTGCCGCAATTGCTCGGCCAGTGGCGCAAGCGCTCCGTGCTTCGGGTGCACGACCGACAGGCCCGGGCGATCGAACGGATGCTTCTCGATGGAAACGAAATCGAGCCGGGCGCAACGCTGCGGGTCATCGCGCCACGCGGCCCAGGTCGCCAGGAAGTTCAGGCCCTGGCCGAAACCGGTCTCGACGATGGTGAATGCGCCCTTGCTCTGCCATGCCCCCGGCAGTCCGTTGCCGCCCAGAAAGACGTGCCGTGCCTGTGCCAGGCCGCCTTCAGTGCTGTGATAGACGTCGTCGTACTCGGCGGAGAACGGCGTGCCGTCCGGCGTGAGCTGAGGCGTGGCGAGAACGAGGCCGCGTGGCATGAAACACCCTGGAAGGAAGCAGCGGATTGTACCGCTGCATGCCCTCCATTCGCGCCCCTGCCGGTCACACGTCGGCAATGGGCAGCGTGCCCATGATGCGGCGGTACCACGCATGGAAATGCCGCATGCCATCTTCCAGTGGCGACTGGTACGGGCCGGTTTCCGACACGCCGCGCGCCATCAATGCGCGGCGGCCGGCATCCATGCGCTCGCCGATCTCGTCGTCTTCGACGCACGTTTCCATGTAGGCCGCGCGCTGCGCTTCGACAAACTCGCGCTCGAACGCGGCGATCTCTTCCGGGTAGTAGAACTCGACCACGTTGACGGTGTCCTGCGGGCCCTTCGGATACAACGTCGAGAGCACCAGCACATGCGGATACAGTTCGATCATGTGGGTCGGGAAGTACGTCACCCAGATGGCACCGAAATCGGGCGATGTGCCGCAACGGTAATCGAGCAGCCGGTCATGCCATGCGCTGTACACGTCCGATCCGGGCTGGCTCAGCGCCTGGTGGATGCCCACGCGCTGCATGCTGTACCAGTCGGCAAACTCCCACTCCAGGTTGTCGCACGTGACGAAGTGGCCCAGTCCCGGGTGAAACGGCGCGACGTGGTAGTCCTCCAGATAAACCTCGATGAAGGTCTTCCAGTTGTAGTTGCACTGGTGCACCTCGACGTGGTCGAGGACGTAGTCGGCGAAGTTGAACTCCGGGCGCGCGAACAACGGCGCCATGTCGCGTGCCGGATCACGCGGGCCTTCGAACAGCAGCCCATGGCAGTTGCGCAGCGTGAAGCGCTGCAGGTTCTTGCACGGCGTGCTGCCGAACTGCGGGGCTCCGATCAGCTCACCGCGATCGGTGTAGGTCCAGCGGTGCAGCGGGCAAACGATGTTGCCGCCCGCCGCGCGAAGATTGCCGGTGACATTGGCAGGGCCGGCGACGTTGCCGGCCTCGCCGCCGAGGATGAGCGCCTGCCGGTGGCGGCAGACGTTCGACATCAGCTCGACGCCGCCGGCATTGCGCACCAGCACGCGTCCGCCGCCCTCATGGGCAAGACGGCGCCAGTCGCCCGGTTCCGGCACGGCTTTCTCGTTGCCGACATAGCAGGCGGATTGCTTGAAGATGGTGTCGAGTTCGAGCGCGAACAGATCGTCGTCAAAGTAGGCGGCGACAGGCAACTGGGTATGCGCTGGCATCACGTGGGCCAGGCGTCCGATATCGGTCATCGGGGCTCCAACATGGTTGGCAGTTGAACGAGACGCGCGCTACGGCACCTCGGCCAGCAGGCGGGCGATGCGCGCGTCGATGGAGAGTTTTGGGCAGGTGCTGCATTTCTCGCCGTCGCGACGGCGGAAGTGGTGGCAGCAGACCTTGCGATCAAGCGCCAGCGCCGGCGTGCCATCGCGGGCGCGGTAGGCGAAGAAGCCGCAGCCGCCTTCGATGCCCAGCCTGCTGAGCCATGCCTGCCCGGCGTCAACGACCGCGGCGTCCGACATGGCCACATGCGGGCGGACGGCCATGAGCGCGCCGAGCACGCATTCCGCCTGCAGCCGATCGGCAGCGCGATCGTGCAGCGCAATCATGGGCTGGAGTGCACGGCGCATCGCTGCGCAGAACTGGCGGAGCTCTTCCGCCGCCGCATCCATCCGCCGGGCAAACGTGCCATCGAGCGGCACATGCGTCGGCAGATGCATGCCGCTCGGGAAGCCGCTCTTCACGGGTTGCGCGAGACCCGCGAGGCGCGGCACCGGCGCATCGAGATGGACGGCGATCACGCAGGCATAAATCGGCTGCCAGATCGCCAACCCCCAGCACCGCAGCGCAAGGTAATGCTTGCCCGCCTCCGGATGCGCACGCGCCCAGTGGTCGCACAGGCCCTGCAATGCGCTGGTTTCACCAACCCGCAACGCACCGGCCGGCACCGCGCCGCCCTGCTCGCCACGCAGGCTCGGCACCACGCGGCGCACGGTTTCGAAGGTGCGAGCGAGGCCGGGATCGGGCATCGGCGACGCAAACCACGCGCGCGCGACCACGTCGCCGAAGCCGACCAGTTCCTGGGCAAACGCCGGCATGACGCTTGTCACGCAGCCGCTTCCACCGCCTCGACCGGCGCAGCCTGGGGCGCTGCGCGACGGAACTTGGCGATCGGGTTGACCAGGTTGCCGGCCATCTTCAGGCTCGATGCCGGATCGGCCAGGTTCACCATCTGGACATTGTTGCCGAGCTGCAGACGATTCAGGCACGAGTGCAGGAACTCGGGCACGAACATGTCGTAGTGCGCGTACTTGGCAGCGCGCTCCGGATGGGCGTCCTGGTAGTCGTACACGCAGTCGGCCACCGCGCCCCAGAACTGGTCTTCCGTGCAGCAGTGGTTTTCCACCAGCACGTGGTTGATGTGGCGCAGCACACCGTCGAACACGTCGATGAAGATGCCGAGCAGCTTGAAGTTGTCGGGCACCTCCACGGCCAGGCGCTGCACGCGCTCGGGCAGCCACTCGCGCGCCTTGATGTCTAGGATGGCTGACTCCTCCGCAATGTCTTTCATGATGGCGCGCACAGGCACGTAGTCGTCCATGACGAGGATGAGGTTTTCGCCGTGCGGCATGAAGCTCAGCTCATACGCGTAGAAGCAATGCAGCAGCGGAGTCAGATAGGCCTGCAGGTAGCGGCGCACCCAGGTGATGGCCGGCAGGCCCGACCGGCGGATCAGCTCGGGCATCAGCGCAACGCCATCCTTGTCGACGTGCAGTAGCGCGGCCATCGTCATCAGGCGCTCACCCGGCCTGAGCAACGGCAGCGGGTTCTCGCGCCACAGCGCGGAGAACATCTTCTTGTACGGCGTATCCACCGGAATGGCGGCCTCGTAATAGAAGTTGCGAAAACCGATCGCGGCAACTTCCTGCAGGATGGTGAAACCGTTCTCGCGCAGGAAGGCGTCATCGGCCACCAGCCCCTTGATGAACTCGTTGATGGCCGGGGTGCCCGACATGTAGTACGGCGACAGCCCGCGCATGAAGCCCATGTTCAGGATCGAGAGCGACGTCTTCACATAGCGCCTGGTGCGGTCGCTCGTATTGAAGAACGTACGAATGGACTGCTGCGCGATGTAGTGGTCGGCGCTGTAATCGAGGCAGATGATCTTGCGCTGCGCCACGTAGCCGGCAAACGCGATGGAGAGCTTGTTGAACCACTGCCACGGGTGCGCGGGCATGAAGTGATAGTCGGCCGGGTCGACGCCCTTGGCGGCCACCTGGCGCGTGAAGTCATCCACCGTCTCCTGGCCGAGTTCTTCGGCCAGCAGCTGCGCATAGCTCAGCGTGGAAAGCGTCGACGGCGTGGCGTGGTCCTTGTGCACGGCCAGCCAGATGACGCGGATGTCGGAGCCGGCTTCCGGCGCGTAGGCCTGATAGTCGACCGCATTGAAGCCCAGCCGCCCGTTGTTGGCGACAAAGCCGGGGTGCCCTTCCATCATGGCCACCTCGATGGTCTGGAAGTCGGTGGCCTCGGCCAGTTGCGCGCTGCTCGGGGCATCGGCCTTCATCCGCTTGTAGGCGCTGCCGAAGAGCGTGCTGCTGATCTCGTCGAGGTAGATCGGCAGCAGATCGTCGCGAATGCCGAGGCGCTGCCGGCATTCGATGATGAACTGCAGCGCGTCGAGCGGCTGCTCAACTCCGTCCGCCAGACGCCGGATCGACTCGGGCTTGATGGACCAGTGCCGCAGCGCCAGGCGCTGGGCTTCGAACTGGTGGCACACCTTGCCGTCGTCGGAGAACACCTGGTACAGCGCAAAGCCGTCGGTGGTGTCTCGCAGGTGCTCGGGTTCGAGGATGATCTCGTGCGCGTATTCGGCAATCGCCTTGCGCAGCAACAGGCGGTTGGCCTGCGCCCAAACCTCGGGGGTGAGATGGGCCGCAGCCTGCGCCGGGTGTTGCGAGAGATGGTTCTGGAGGGTCACGTTCATGGCAAATCCTTTCTTAAGCGATGGCGGCGGTGGCCTGTTCAAAATCCCGCCGGGTGCAGAAGGCGAGGCTGGCGATCTTTTCGGTAAATGCGACGTTGCGGCCGTAGACGAAACCGGCCGCGCGGTTGATGGCATGGATGCGTTCGTTGTTGGCGTCGGGCTCCACCACGATGCGCGCGGCACCCAGGTGTTCGAACATGAAGCGCATGAGGGCGAAGAACACCGTGCGCGTATAGCCGGCCACCCGAACCTCCGGCGGCCCGACGAAGATGTGCATGCCGAGGTCACCTGGCTGCACGTCGTAGAACGCGCGGATGCGGTCGTGTGCAGGGTCGTAGCACTCGGCCAGGAAGACCGGGCGGCCGCCCTGCCAGACGAGGTAGGCGGTCGCGTGGCCCGAGTCCATCAGATCCTGGTAGATCTGTGCGATCTCAGCCTCGGTCTTGTCGCGCATGAGCCAGAACGATGCGCGCTCGGGCTGGAACCAGCGATGCAGCGTCGGGATGTCTTCCGGAATGCGCAGCAGGCGGAAGGTGTAGCCCTGTGCATCGGTGTACGGCCGATGCGCGGCATCGGCGCGGCGGTGGATGGTGTGTTCAGTTTGCATGGGCTGGCGCCTCCAGGCTGCTGGGCTCCGATGCCCTGCCCGCTTCGGCTGCATGGCTGGCGCTGGGCACGTTCAGAATCAGGCGGTCCAGCAGCGCCGTCAGCACGAAGCCACCGGCGGCCAACAGAAACGGCACGTGCAGTCCGTAGCGATCGACGATCGCCCCCGCCGCAAACGAAGACAGCAGCACGCCCAGGTTCTGGAAGAAGTTGGTGATGCTGTAGTCGTGCGCGTAGCGTTGCGGTGTGGAGAGCCGGAACAGGTTCACCTCGAGCTTCACGATGATCTGGAACAGCGCCCAGCCGTACAGCACGCGGCCAAGCACGATCAGCGCAGGGTGAGGCGCCGCGTGCAGCAGCAGGCCCAACGTGCCAAGCAGGAGGTTGCCCAGTGTGTGGTCGGGCAACTGGCCGCCTCGCGCGCGGATGCGCGCATGCAGACGCAGCGCAACGATGGCGACGACGCCCGGAATGGCAAATGCCATGCCTGAAACCAACTCGCTGTCGACGCCCGACACCCGCTGCCAGTACACCGCGAAAAACGGGCGTATCAGGTATGCGCTGAAGTCGAACACCAGCATCACCAGCGCAAGGCGCAGGATCGGCAGGCGATCCCGCCAGCGCGCGCGGGGTGCTTGCGGATCGTCCACCGCCGCGTGCTCGCCCGAATTGACGCGCACGATCTTGCCGCTGCGAATCAGGTACAGGCACACGCCCATCTGGAAGAAATCCCCAGCGGCCATGGCGACGATGCTGGCGCGCGGCCCCCACGCCTGCAGCACGAAGCCGCCCACCACGGCGCCGAAGATGGCACCGAAGTGCACCACCACCGAGAGGATGCCGACCGTGGCAGCGTGCTGGTCCTTGGGCGTGAGCCGCATCATGTACGGATACATCAGCAGGTAGCTGCTCTTGCACATGAACATCAGCATCGACAGCACCCAGTACGTCACCACGTCAGGCGCCCAGTCGCTGAGCAGACTGAACGTGCCCGCCGCGCATTGCGTGTAGACCAGCAGGTGCAACGGCTCCACACGCCGGGCCACGCGCGCCCAGATGGGCAGCGTGCACATCACCGCGATCGAAATGGCGGCCACGTAGGCGCCCACGTGCACCGGGCTTTCCAACCCGTAGCGCGAGGCAAAGAACTGCGGATAGAACGGAATCAGGATCGCATCGCTGATGACGGCAAACGTCGTCATCAGGATGATGTAAAGGCGCAACGTCATGTCGCCACCTCGGCAGTCTCCTCGACAGCGGCTTCAACGGGCGCGGTGGCGGGAGCCTTCGCCGCCAGCGGGATGAACTCCCCCGTGGCAGGAATCGCAAAGTCCTGGATGGCGATGCGCTGCTCGATCTTGTAGTGCTCCACCCCGGTGAGCTCGCGGATGATGCAGGAGTTGCGGTAGCAGCTCATGCCGAGATCCGGGTTGGTCAGGCCGTGCGTGTGCAGCCCGGCGTTCTGGACGTAGACCTCGTTGCCGTTGAAATCGGCGGCGTAGTTGCGCGAGAGCCGGTAGCGGCCTTTCGCGTCCCAGCGCAGACGGTGGCGGATGCCGCTGATGAACGCCGGGATGTTCTGCTCATACCCCGTGGCAAAGACCAGGGCCTCGGTGCGGTGCGCGTAACGGGCGCCGGTGTCGAGCTGCTGGAACTCGGTCTCGTAGCGGCCCGTGGCGGCGTTGTACCGGCAGGCCTGCAGCTCGCAGTTGGTGATCAGGTGCGTGCGCAACGCCCCCGTCTTGCGCCGGTCATCGAGCAGATCGTAGATCTGGTTGATCAGGCTAGCGTTCACGCCCTTGTACAGGCTGTCCTGCTTGCGGATGATGCTTTCCTTGCGGCCATCCGGCAGGTTGAAGAAGTAGTCGATGTAATCCGGCGAGATCATCTCGAGCGTGAGCTTCGTGTTCTCCATCTGGAAGAAGCGCGGCGAGCGCGTGATCCACACGAGGCTGTAGTCGTGCTTGTCGCTCTCCTTGAGCAGGTCGTAATAGACCTCCGCCGCGCTCTGCCCGCTGCCGACGATCGTGATGGAGCGCTTCTCGCGCAGCGTCTCCCGCATGTCCATGTAGTCGGCGGTATGAAGGTAACGGTGCCCGTCGCGCGGCACGCAGGCGGGAAACGACGGTGATGACCCGACGCCGAGCACCAGCTTGCGGGCGCGCAGCACGAACGGTTCGCGGCCCGCGCCGCGGCATCCGCTGACGACATAGCAGCCGTGCGCCGCGTCATACGACAGCGCGCGCACGTCGTGGTGGAAGCGCACGCTGGTGAGCTGCGCGATGACCCACTGGCAGTAGCGGTTGTATTCCGCCCGGCTCAGATAGAAGTTCTCGCGGATGTAATACGAATAGATCTTGCCTTCCTGCTTGCAGTAATTCAGGAAGCTGAACCGGCTTTGCGGGTCTGCCAGGCTGACGAGATCGGCCAGGAATGGATTCTGCAATGTCGCATTATCGATCAGCATGCCAGGATGCCAATTGAATTCCTGCGCACGCTCCAGGAATAAACCATTCAATCCGTCAATAGGCTCGACCAGGCAAGCCAGACTTAAATTGAATGGCCCCAACCCGATTGCAATAAAGTCATAAACATCGGATTTCATCACGCTTGAACCTCCTGATTTTACAAAGGCTGCATTGAAAAACGACGGCAGCAACGCCCCGGCCGGATAAACGCGCACGTTCTCCGTCGGCTGGCGGCATCAGGCCGCGCCTAGGCTGGGTGGATTCAGGTGGGGAATGGATCACGGCCGATGCATGCCGGCCGCTGAATGATCATGGAATATCGCCGAAGCGATATTGGGAATCGACCTGGAATGCCCGGCAACGTCGGAATCGACATTACCGGGCGACAGGACAATCAGAATACTACACGTAAAATATGATGCCTGTATGAAGAAAACCGAATTACCATTGGTACGAAATGGTTGCCATCACGTTGCGCGCATCACCCCAATAACAATAGGTATCGCTCAGGCACGATGCCATGTAATTCTTGTTAAAGAGATTCTTCGCCGACAATTGCAGCTTGGCACCTTTGAGTGACGGATCCCAGCGCGCCAGGTCGATGCGCAGCATCAGATCGACCAGCGTGTACGGCGGCACCTTGAAGCTGTTGGCGTTGTCACCCCAGCTCGTGCCGACATAGCGCAGACCCATGCCAGCGGTGTAGCCGGGCAAGAAGGTCCAATCGAGCCATGCCGATGCCATATGGCGTGGCACCTGGTACGGCGTGTTGCCCACGAAGCCCTCTGCCGAGTCGATGAACTTCATGTTGGTGAACGTGTAGTTGGCCAGCACCGACACGGTGTCCGTCAGCTGCGTGCGCGCCTCCAGCTCCAGGCCGCGCGTGCGGATCTTGCCGCTCGGCTGGTAGTAGATCTGCCCGACAGGCCGCGTCGCCACGTTTTCCTGATCCAGGTTGAACACCGCTGCCGACAGCATCGTGCTCGACCCCTTCGGCTGATAACGGACACCGGCCTCGAACTGCTTGGCCGTCGCCGGTTGCAGCAGGTTGCCCTGCTGGTCTGCCCGCAGGCTCGGGTTGAAGCCGTCGGCATAGCTGAAGTACGGGGCGATCCCGTTGTCGAACAGGTAGACCACGCCCGCGCGCTTGGTGAACTTCGACCCGCTCCACTCCGAGGGCGTGCCTGCGCCAAACAGATTCGATGCCTTGGCGTGGTCTTCGCGCACGCCCAGCGTGAAGCGCCAGCGATCGATGGCAATCTGGTCCTGCAGGTACAGGCCAGTCTGCTCGAGCCAGCGGTCGATCGGCGTTGCGCTGACACCAGTGAGGCCCGGATTGCCGTACACGGGGTTGAAGGCGTTGATCGGGTCTGCACTGCCGGACTCCCAGAAGCCATCCACATGGCGCTTCTGGTAATCCAGGCCGAACAGCATCGTATGCCTGACCGGGCCGGTCGTGAATTTGCCTTCGAGCTGATTGTCGACGGTATAGGCGTGCGTGGCCTCCTTGGCGCCGGAGTAGTAGCGCGTCAGTTCCTCTGCGCTGGCCCAGCCGTAGCCATAGATCTGGCGCAGGCGCGTGTCGCCGAACACATAACGGAAATTCTGGCGCACCGTCCACTGGTCATTGAACGCGTGCTCGAACTGATAGCCGACCATGCGCTGGGTGCGGCGGAACTTCTCGACCGTCGGGTCGCCATCGAAGAAGTACCGCGAGATGAAGCGGCCGTTGCGCGGGAAGATGCTGCCTTCGGCCGGCACGCCGCTGTGGTAGCCGCCCTCCGGGTCATGCTGCAAGTAGGCCTGCAGCAGCAAGTGCGTGTCGGGCGTGAAGTTGATCGCTAGCGATGGCGCAATGGCAAAGCGCTGCTCGCGCACGTGCTCGAACTGTGTGTCCATGCCGCGCGCAAGACCTGTCACGCGAAAGGCCATCACGCCGTTCTGGTCGACCGGACCGGAGATGTCGAACGCACCTTCCAGGCGATTCCGGTTGCCCACCGTGACTTCCACCTCGTGATACGGCTGAAACAGCGGCTTCTTGCTCGTCAACGCCACCACTCCGCCCGGCGACGCGCGGCCATAGAGAATCGAGCCCGGCCCTTTCAGCACATCGATGCGCTGCAGGAAATACGGGTCGATCTGGAACGAGCTATAGCTGCCCTGGTCGCTCATCAGGCGCAGGCCATCGAGCAAGGTGTTGTCGACGCTGCTGTCATTGAAGCCGCGCAACGCCACGTAGTCGTAACGGTTGGATGCACCCACCAGGGCCGTGAACGCGCCGGACGTGTAGTTGAGTGCCTCTGACAGGCCGCGCGGCTTCTGGTCATCCAGCTGCTGCTGGGTGACCACCGAAATCGACTGGGGCGTCTCGATGATCGGCGTGTCGGTCTTGGTGCCGGCCGCGCTCTGTTTGGCAACGAAGCCCTTGCCGGGGCTTTGTGCCGTCTCGCCGCGGCCGACGGCCGTTGTGGCCGGCAGCGTCGCCGTGACCTCGGCGGCCGTACCCTGCGCCATGACTTGCACGGGCAGCACCGCCCCCAGCAGCGCCACGCATGTCAGCCGCGCGGCGAGCACCACGGGGCGCAGCGCCGTATGGCCAGTCGTTTCAGATGGAAAAACCGTTGTGTTGATGTGCTTTGGCATGATGTGTTGGAAGATGCGTGAGGTTTCCATGCACATCGACGAGCCACAGCACAAAAGCGGAACTCGATTGTGATTTTTTTTGCTTACGCCATCGCGCAGCGCTCCGCTGCCTGCACCAGGTACTTGCGCACCATGCGCGTCGACTTGCCGAGCGTCTCGGCAATGCAGGCCTGGGACTGCCCCTCGATGTAGCGCAGCCGGATCGCCTCGCGCGCACTCGATGACAGCGTATCGAGCACCGCGCTCGTGCGCTGCAGCACCTGCGCCTGGGCCAGGTGCTGCTCCGGCGAGGGCGCATGACCGGATGCCGCGCAGCGCAGCGTCAGCGCATCGAGGCAAGCGTCCTCCACCTTCCGCCGACGCGCGCGATCGATCATCAGGTGCTTGGCGGTCGTGGTCAGGTAAGCGCGCGGCTCACGCACCCCCTCGAGCGGGCGCGGGCAGTCCAACACGCGCATGAAGGTGTCATGCAGCACATCCGCGGCCTCTTCTGGGCACGCCAGCTTCTTGCTGAGCCACGCGAACAGCCACGCGCTATGGTCGGCGTAAAGCGAATCGATGTCGTGCAGCGGATCGGACTGGACGGCCTGCATGCGCGCTCCGGAAGGTCAACCGGACGCGCGTATGCAGCCCGCATCCGGCGCCCTTACGAATGAGAATCATTCTCATTGTAAGCGGTGCGAAGCCCATTTTGCAACTGGGGTTCCACACCGGCTGGGATGGGCGACGGGCCGTGCTAAGCGATGTCGCCCGATGCGCGCCGCCGCCACGCCAAGAGTGCGACGGCCAGGGCTGCCACCGACAGGCCGATTGCCAGCCCTGTCATCCGGCCGGAGCGACGCGCCCGGTCGGCCTGTTCGCGCGCCTCGATGGCCTGGCGCACGGTTTCCCAGAACGCCTCGCGGTGCTCGTTCTCGTCAAAGATGGACATGGCGCGGCTCCCCGTCTGGTCTGTGCCATGTCATCGTAGGGAAGGTGGCGCGGGTGTGCCACCGCACGTTCCGTGTAGGCGACCGCTCAGGCCGCGACCGGTCTGGCGGCCGGCACGGCCAGGTGTCGAGCAGTATCTGGATTGCCCTGGCCGACGTCCGTCCTAAGGCGCGCGCGGAGGCAGAATCACGGCCCCCGTATCAGTGGGCGGCCGCATGTGCGGCATCATGTTCGTGTTCAGGTGGTACATCACCCACAGCGAACCCGTGAGCGTGATCACCACGAGCACGAGCGTGAACATCAGCGAGAGCATGTTCCAGCCGCCTTCGGACTTCGCGTTCATGTGCAGGAAGTAGATCATGTGCACCACGATCTGCACGGCGCCGATCAGGAGGATCGCCACCGCCGTGGTCGACGATCGCTCGAACACGTGGCCCATCACGAGCCAGAACGGAACGGCAGTCAGGAAGACGGACAGCACGAAGCCGGTCAGGTAGCCGCCCAGCGTGGCGTGCGGCCCGATGTCTTCTTCGTGATGGTCATGGCTGTGGCCGTCGCCGTGACCGTTCAGCGTTTGATCTTGCGCGCTCATGGCAGCGTCCCCATCAGGTACACAAAGGTAAAGACGCCGATCCACACGACGTCCAGAAAGTGCCAGAACATCGACAGGCACATCAGCCTGCGCTTGTTGGCCGTGATCAGCCCATGCCGCGAAACCTGGAGCATCAGCACCACCAGCCAGATCAGGCCGAACGTGACGTGCAGCCCGTGCGTGCCAACCAGGGCAAAGAACGACGTGAGGAACGCACTGCGCTGCGGCCCCGCCCCTTCATGGATCAGATGCACGAACTCGTAGAGCTCCACCGCGAGGAACGCCGCACCAAAAAGCCCCGTGATGGCGAGCCAGATCTGCAGGCCCGGAATCCGGTTCTGCTGCATCTGTAGCATCGCAAAGCCGTACGTGATGGACGACAGCAGCAGGAACGACGTGTTCAGCGCCACGAGCGGCAGGTCGAACAGTTCCGCCCCCGTCGGTCCACCTGCGTATTCGCGACCGAGCACGCCATAGGCGGCAAACAGGCACGCAAAGATGAGGCAATCGCTCATCAGGTAGACCCAGAAACCGAGCAGCGTGCCGTTGGGCACATGCGGCTCTTCGGTCAGGTGAAACTGGTAACCGCCCGGTGGTACGTCATCCACCGTGGTGGTGCCCGTGGGGGCCGTCACATGCAGCGAGCTGGTATTAGCCATGGCCTGCCATCAGTTGAGTGCGCGCGGCTTCGGTGCGGAGCACGTCTTCCGCCGGGATGTAATAGTCGCGCTTGTAGTTGAAGGTGTGGACGATCGCCGAGAGGATGGTGGCCGCGAACGAGGCGATGGCCAGCCACCAGATATGCCAGATCAGCGCAAAGCCGCAGAGTGTGGAAAGGCCCGCCAGCACGATGCCTGCGGCCGTGTTCTTCGGCATGTGGATCGGTTTGAAACCCTCCTGCGGACGCTGGTAGCCGTACTGCTTCATCTGCCACCACGCGTCGGTGTCGTGCACGAGCGGCGTGAGCGCGAAGTTGTACTGCGGCGGCGGCGATGACGTCGACCACTCGAGCGTGCGGCCGTTCCAGGGGTCGCCCGTGGTGTCGCGCAACTCTTCGCGGCGCAGGAAGCTCACCACGAGCTGAATCAGGAAGCACGCGATGCCGACGGCGATGAGCGCCGCGCCAAGTGCCGCGAGCTGGAACCAGATCTGCAATGACGCATCGTCGAAATGGCTCATGCGCCGGGTCACGCCCTGCATGCCGAGCCAGTACAGCGGCATGAAGGCCACGTAGAAGCCGACAAACCAGAACCAGAACGACGCCTTGCCCCACGACGACACCAGCCGGTAGCCAAACGCCTTCGGAAACCAGTACGTGATGCCCGCCATGAGCCCGAACAGCACGCCGCCGATGATCACGTTATGGAAGTGCGCAATCAGGAACAGGCTGTTATGCAGCGAGAAGTCTGCCGGCGGCACCGCCAGCAGCACGCCCGTCATGCCCCCGATGACGAAGGTGACCATGAACCCCACCGTCCACAGCATCGGCGTCTCGAAGCGGATCTTGCCGTGGTACATCGTGAAGAGCCAGTTGAAGATCTTCGCGCCGGTCGGGATCGAAATGATCATCGTCGTGATCCCGAAGAACGAGTTGACGCTGGCCCCCGACCCCATCGTGAAGAAGTGGTGCAGCCACACGAGATACGACAGCACGGTGATCACCACCGTCGCGTACACCATCGACGCGTAGCCGAACAGCCGCTTGCGGCAGAACGTGGCCACCACTTCCGAAAAGATGCCGAACGCCGGCAGCACCAGGATGTAGACCTCGGGGTGGCCCCAGATCCAGATGAGATTGACGTACATCATTGCGCTGCCGCCCTGCTCGACCGTAAAGAAATGCGTGCCGAGGTAGCGGTCGGCTGCCAGCAGCGTCACGGCGGCTGTCAGAACGGGGAACGCTGCCACGATGAGCGCGTTGGTGCAGAGGGACGTCCACGTGAAGATCGGCATGCGCATCAGCGTCATGCCCGGCGCGCGCATCTTGACGATGGTCACCAGCAGATTGATGCCCGATAGCACGGTGCCGACGCCCGCGATCTGCAACGCCCAGATGTAGTAATCGACGCCCACGTCGGGGCTGGCGAGGATGCCCGAGAGCGGTGGATACGCCAGCCAGCCCGTACGTGCGAATTCGCCCACGAACAGCGACATCATCACCAGGATGGCGCCGCCCGTGGTCATCCAGAAGCTGAAGTTGTTCAGGAACGGAAACGCCACGTCGCGCGCACCGATCTGCAGCGGCATGACGAAGTTCATGAGACCCGTCACCAGCGGCATGGCAACGAAGAAGATCATGATCACGCCGTGCGCGGTGAAGATCTGGTCATAGTGATGCGGCGGCAGGTACCCGAGATTGTCGCCAAAGGCCACGGCCTGCTGGATGCGCATCATCACGGCGTCGGCAAAGCCGCGCAGCAGCATCACGATCCCGAGCACGACGTACATGATGCCGATCTTCTTGTGATCGATGCTGGTGAACCACTCGCGCCACAGGTAGCCCCAGACGCGGTAGTACGTCAGCGCCGCGACAAGCGCGAGGCCGCCGAGCGCGACGACCGCGAAGGTCGCCAGCAGGATCGGCTCGTGGTACGGAATGGCCTCCCATGTCAGGCGGCCAAAGATCAGATTGGCGAGTTCGGAACGCTCGGGCATAGGTGTCACCTGGGCCGATCAAATTTGGCGAAAAACGTCGAAAAGGCGCGCGAGACTGCGCGTTACCGCAACAGCCGCCGGCCGTCGTCGTTGATGGCGGTTTCCGCCGCGAGCATGGGCATGACATCGGCCACGTTGCTCGCAGTGCAGATTTCCGTCGACGGGTCGAACCCGGCACGGTTGCGGTTGCGCGCCATGGTGTCTGCCAGGCACGCCTGGCCGTCCACGCAGCGGTTCAGGATGCGGTCGTAGAGGCCCGGCGCCACGCTGGCGTAGCGCTGCACCGGCTCGCTTTCGCTGGGCTTGGCCAGTTTGAGGTAGACGTCTTTCGACAGCGGCGTGCCCGATGACTTGACCTGCGCCACCCATCGGTCGAACTCCTCATTCGACAGGCCGTGGAACTTGAACCGCATGTGCGAGAAACCCTGGCCGCTGTAGTTGGACGAGAACCCGTCGTACACGCCGGGCCGGTTGATGACCGCGTGGAGCTTGGTCTCCATGCCCGGCATCGCATAGACCATGCCTGCCAGCGACGGCACGAAGAACGCGTTCATGACCGACGTGGCCGTGATGCGGAACGCAATCGGGCGATCAACCGGCGCCGCCAGTTCATTGACAGTGGCGATGCCCTGCTCGGGATAGAGGAACAGCCACTTCCAGTCCATCGCCACCACTTCCACGGTGAGCGGCTTGGTCTGGGGCGGCACCGGGCGCTGGGAATCGAGCCGCGTCAGCGGCCGATACGGATCGAGCTGATGGGTGCTGACCCATGTGATGGCGCCCAGCGTGATGATGATGAGCAGCGGCGCAGCCCAGATCGCCAGCTCCAGCACCGTGGAGTGGTCCCAGTCCGGGTTGTAGTGCGCGTCGTCGGCGCTCTCCCGGTATCGCCACGCAAACACGAGCGTGAGAATGATCACCGGAACGATGATCAGCAGCATCAGGCAGGTGGCGATGATGATGAGGTCGCGCTGCCGCAGCGCCATGTCGCCTGCCGGCGACAGCAGCACCGCGTTGCTGCATCCCGCAAGCGCCAGGAGCAAAGCAATTGCGGCACTTCTCAAAAGCGATCTTCCCGTTACCTGGAAGGATTTCACCGCTGCATCGAAGCGTGGCATGGTCTCGGAAGTGGCGTCTGGTTAACGTCGCGCGGGGATGCCCCCAACGATCTTTCGATTTGCCGTTGCAGTTTAGGCGCCTATTCTGGTGATTGCCGGACTTTAATGCCCTGACGACATCCCCCGCCCTCGACGGAGACCCCACGATGGCCAGTCTGACCCATCAGCATCGCGCGTCCCCCACTGCTCCGCCCGCACCAGGCCACCATGAAGTCGCCCCAGCTGAGATCGCCACCGGCGTGGTCATCGGGCGGGCCTCCGAGTACTTCGACTTCTTCGTCTACGGCATCGCCTCGGTGCTCGTCTTCCCGTCGGTCTACTTTCCGTTTGCGAGCGAATTGGCGGGGCTGCTCTTCAGCTTCACGATCTTTTCGTTTGCCTTCATCGGCCGGCCGTTTGGCACCGCCTTGTTCATGCGCATCCAGCGCCGATGGGGCCGCGGCACGAAGCTGACCGCGTCGCTGTTCCTGCTCGGCACGGCCACCGTCGGGATTGCGTTCTTGCCGTCGTACGCGTCGATCGGCAGCGCGGCGATCTACCTGCTGGCCCTCTTTCGCTTCATGCAGGGCATTGCGTTTGGCGGCTCCTGGGACGGCCTGCCGTCGCTGCTCGCACTGAACGCGCCCGAAGACAGGCGCGGCTGGTACGCCATGCTCGGCCAGCTCGGCGCGCCTAC
Organism: Ralstonia sp. RL; assembly: GCF_001683835.1. Lineage (NCBI taxonomy): Bacteria > Pseudomonadati > Pseudomonadota > Betaproteobacteria > Burkholderiales > Burkholderiaceae > Ralstonia > Ralstonia sp. RL. Next base: position 22,768 of record NZ_LWRX01000226.1, read on the forward strand.
CGGCTTCATCGTGGCGGGCGGGTTGTTCCTCTTCCTCCATGCCAGCCTGACGCCGGAAGAATTCATCGACTGGGGCTGGCGGTATCCGTTCTACGTGGCCTTCGCCATCAACGTGGTCGCGCTGTTTGCGCGGCTGCGGCTCGTGGTGACGTACGAATACACGCAACTGCTGGAAGAAGGCGAGCTGGAACCGATCAGCACCCTGCAGATGGTGAATGCGCAGGGGTTCAACATCTTCCTGGGCGCATTTGCCTCGCTGGCCAGCTATGCGCTGTTCCACCTCGTCACGGTGTTTCCGTTGTCATGGATCGCGCTTCACAAGACCCAGGGCGTGTCGAATGTGCTGGCTGTGCAGATCGTCGGCGCGGTCATCGCGCTCATGGGTACGCTGGTGTCGGGCCTGATCGCAGACCGCATCGGCCGGCGCACCACCTTGGCCGCCATGGCCGTGCTGATCGGTCTGTTCAGTCTGGCTGCGCCGTGGCTGCTGGATGGAGGCGCTACCGGCCAGGACATCTTCATCCTGCTCGGCTTTGGCCTGCTGGGGCTCTCGTATGGCCAGGCGGCTGGCGTGGTCACCTCGAACTTCGAACGGCGGTTCCGCTACACCGGCGCCGCCCTCACCACGGACTTCGGCTGGCTCTTCGGCGCGGCCTTTGCGCCGCTGGTGGCGCTGGGCCTCTCGTCATTATTCGGGCTTGCGGCGGTCAGCCTGTATCTGATGTCGGGGGTGATCGGAACGCTCGTGGCGCTGCGGATCAACCGCGCGCTCGGAACGCCCGATACCTGAAACCGGCTGCCGTTGAAGGGTGCGGGCGAACGGACCCGCCGTGCTTCGCCGCCTGAGGGGGCGATTCGCACCCATTCAACGGCGCACCGATTGTCAATGGCGTCCTGCCGGCCAGAGCGTGTTCGGGTCTTCGCCAAGCGCGGCCGCAATGGCGAGCCGAACACGCTTCGCCCCTCTGCCCGCTATCGAGGACGAGAGCAGTTGCGGGGTGACGTTGTCCAGCCCGAGCTTGTCCGCCAGCTCGCGCAGGGTGGCCTTGCCGAAACGCTCGTCAAGACGTTGCTTGACGAGAGCGGCGCGGCGCCGAACCTCCGGAGCAGCCGGCACGGGCTCCGCTGTTTGGCATTTTGCCTCACGCTCTTTCGGATTCACTGGGCAATCAGCCGGTGCGGCCGCAGGGTGATCGGCCATGGACCTCCCCAGGTTTTCCAAGGCTTCGGCGATGTTTCGCCCTGTGCTGGAATGCAGCGTGCCCGACGCTACCAGGACGGCAAAGTAGTGACCGTTCTCCTGGTACAGCCTGACTTTATAGAGGAGGTCCATAGGATGCCGCGCGCAGAGTGTCGACAGGCTTATTCACGCATGTCTTTGCCGACCGGATAAGCTGATCGTCGCTGTCGCAGCTCGCCAGCACAGTCGGCGGCGCATGGGCGGCGGAGGTCCCTCCCCGGATCCGCCGCTGGATTGGTGCGCGAAAACTTCCCCATTCTTTGAAACGTCCCGCGAGTTCTTATATTTTTCGCCGATGCCCGCGAGCGCTGAGGCCGGTCTGCGCCGGCTGGCTCGCTCACAGGCTTCCCCCTCGTTTGCATCGCGCCCGCCCCGTCGGAGCGAATGTGCCTTGAATGTCGTGAGTCCGGCGTGATGCTGGCACCGCACATTGTGGGAAACGATAGCAGACGCTATTCTGGCTGGCACCCTGCTAATCAGAGGGTAAGCATTCCCGTGTAGGCGTGGTCCGATGCTGTCTTCCGGTGCTAGACAGGCCGCCGGCGTGGTCGCCATCAAGGCGCAGGCTGCAACCTTGCTCGGCGATGGGCCTCGGTAAGCCAGCCATTCTTCCTTCGCAGTCCAGATCGAAAGCGGCAGAGCATGGAAGTTCTCAAAGAAGTGAGCGCGATCACGTTGGCCGACAGCCTGCCGGATGCCGTTTTCATGGTCGACGAGACCGGGCGAATCCGGTACGCCAATGCCGCGTGGGAGGAAATCCTCGGCTATCGGCCATCCGAACTGGTCGGCCAGTTCATGCTCGAGCTTGTGGCGCCGGACGACCGGGATCGGACACAGCGGGAAGCGGCCCGCGTTCAGGCCGGCGCCAGACGCACCGGATTTGAGAACCGCTACCGGCATCAGCTGGGCAACGATGTCTACTTGTCATGGTCGGCGCGGTGGAATGTCGAGCATCGGCTGCGCATCGGCGTGGCACGCAACATCACGGCACTGAGAACGGCCGGCGCGCACAACCCGCTCGCACAACTGAAGGAGCGGCTGGCGCCCCACGAATGCAGGGTATTGCAGCTATTGCTGACGGAAGCCGCGGAAAAGCAGATTGCCGAACAACTCGGCCTTGCCATTTCCACGACGCATTCCTACGTCACGAGCATTTATCGGAAGTTCGGTGTGCGCGGCCGCGCTGGGCTTATGAGCCTGTGGCTCAAAGAGACTCGCGATCGCTGATGCGGTGGGCAAGGCGTCGCGTGTGAAAGCGCTCGGCGGTAGGAACGCCTTTGAAGCTAAATCGCTGATCTGCAAGAGAATTCTGGTGCGAGGGAGGGGACTCGAACCCCTACACCATTGCTGGCGTCAGGACCTAAACCTGGTGCGTCTACCAATTTCGCCACCCTCGCCGGATGGAACGCGGCGCCCGCTGAGGGCGCCGGTAAGGAAGCCGGCGATTATATCGCAGTCGTCCGAGGGTTTCCAATCCCCCGCCCGCACCGCGCGTGGCCGGGATTGCGCCTTCCCTCGCCGCCGTCAGGCAGTCGGCGCGGCGGCCCGGGCTTCGGGCCGCTTCACGCGGAACCAGGCCGCATACAGCGCGGGCAGGAACAGCAGCGTCAGCACCGTAGCGATGATCAGTCCGCCCATGATGGCCGCCGCCATCGGGCCCCAGAACACGCTGCGCGAGAGCGGAATCATCGCGAGCACCGCCGCAGCCGCTGTGAGGATGATGGGACGGAAGCGCCGCACTGCCGCTTCGACGATGGCGTTCCATGTGGGCACACCGGCGGCCACGTCCTGCTCGATCTGATCCACCAGGATGACCGAGTTGCGGATGATCATCCCGATCAGCGCGGTAATGCCGAGCTGCGCCACGAAGCCCATCGGCGCGCGCAGCAGCAGCAGCGTGGCGGCCGCGCCAATCAGGCCGAGCGGGCCCGTCAGGAACACCATCACAGAGCGCGAGAAGCTGTGGAGCTGGAGCATCAGCAGCAGGAAGATGATGAAGATGCACAGCGGCATCTGCGCGGCGATGGACGCGCCGGCGTTGGCACTCTCCTCTTCCGCGCCGGCGATCTTGATCTGGTAGTCCGGCGGCAGGTCTGCGCGGATCTTGTCGAGCAGCGGGTTGATCTGCGCTGTCACGGTCGGGCCCTGCACGCCATCGACCACATCCGACTGCACGGTGATGCCGTAATCGCGGTTCTCGCGCCAGATCACGCCCGGTTCCCATGCAAAACCCACGCGCGCCACCTGTGTAAGCGGCACCGCGCGGCCGCTGGCCGTGGGCACCTGCACGCGCTGCAACGCATCGAGCGTGTTGCGCTCGCTCGCCTCGGGGCGCATGACGACGTCGAGCAGCTTGTCGCCGTCACGGTACTGCGCGATGGGCGCGCCGGACAGCACCGTCTGCGTGACCTGCGAGATCGACCCCGTGGACACGCCAAGCGCACGGGCCTTGTCCTGGTCGATGTCCAGCCGCAGGACCTTGACGTTCTCGTTCCAGTTGTCGTTCACGCCCACGGTATTGGGGTTCGCCTGCATGATCGCCTTGACCTGGTCGGCAATCTTGCGCACGCCGCCAATGTCCGGGCCCATCACGCGGAACTGCACCGGATACGGCACCGGCGGCCCGTTGGGCAGCAGCTTCACGCGGCCGCGCAGATGCGGGAATTGCGACTTCAGCAAGCCGATGACGCGCTGGCGCACACCCTCGCGCGTCTCGAGCGATGTCGGCATGACGATGGCCTGCGCCACGTTCGTTTGCGGCAGGATCTGGTCGAGCGGCAGGTAGAAGCGCGGCGCGCCGGAGCCGATGAACAGCGTCACGCTGTCGACGTTCTGCTCCTTGCGCATCAGCGCCTCGAAGCGCTTCGCTTCGGTTTCGGTCTGGTTGAAGCTGGAGCCTTCCGGCAGCCAGAGCTCCACCATCAGCTCAGGCCGGCTCGAATCGGGGAAGAACTGCTTCTCCACGTACTTGAAGCCGAACACGCCCAGCCCGAACGCCACCAGCGTGACGACGATCACCGTCTTGCGGTACTCGACGCACCAGTTCACCCAGCCGCGGAATCGGTTGTAGAACGGCGTATCGAACAGTTCGTGATGGCCGCCGTCGCCCACGTGCGATTTCGTGCGCAACAGCAGAAAGCCGAGATACGGCACGAACACGACGGCCGCAAACCATGACAGCACCAGCGCCAGCGCCGTCACGGCGAAGATGCCGAATGTGTATTCGCCCACCGTCGAGCGTGCCAGCCCGACCGGCAGGAAGCCCGTGGCGGTGATCAGCGTGCCCGTGAGCATCGGCATGGCGGTGGACGTGTAGGCAAAGGTGGCGGCCTCCATCTTGGAGAAGCCCTCTTCCAGCTTGCGCACCATCATCTCGACCGCGATGATCGCGTCATCGACCAGCAGGCCCAGCGCGATGATCAGGGCGCCGAGCGAAATCTTGTGCAGGCCGATGTCGAAGATGTTCATGAACAGGAACGTCACCGCCAGCACCAGGGGAATCGTCAGCGCCACGACCAGGCCCGGCCAGATGTCGATGCGCAGCTTCGGCTTGGTGTGCAGGCCGAGCGAAAGAAAGCTCACCGCCAGCACGATCACCACCGCCTCGATCAGTACATGCACGAACTCGCCCACCGAGTTCTGCACCGATTTCGGCTGGTTCTGCACCTGCTCCATCTCGATGCCGACCGGCAGCTTCGCGCGGATCTTCTCGACCGTCGCACGCAAGTCCTTGCCGAGCTGGATGATGTCGCCGCCCTTGGTCATCGAGATGCCCAGACCGATCACCTCCTTGCCGTTGAAGCGCATCTTGGCGTGCGGCGGATCGATGTAGCCGTGCTTCACGGTGGCGATGTCGCCCAGGCGGATGTTGGTCGTGCCGCCGGGGCCGCGCAGGCTCAGGTTTTCCAGGTCGCGGATGTCTGAAAACTGGCCGGAAAGGCGGATCTGCACGTTGTCGGTCGGCGTCACCAGCACGCCGCTGGGGCCGATGTTGTTCTGCTGCCCGATCTGCGTGGCAATGGTGTTGATGTCCAGCCCCATCTGCGCCAGCTTGGCCTGCTGGAACTCGATGTAGATCTTCTCGTCCTGATCGCCGAGCAGCTCCACCTTGGCGACGTTCGGCACGCGCAGCAGCTGCTGGCGGATCGCATCGGCGTAGTCGTTGAGCTGCCGGTAGGTGAAGCCATCGGCCGACAGCGCGTAGATCGAGCCGTACACGTCGCCAAAGTCGTCGTTGAAGTACGGCCCGCGCACACCCTGCGGCAAGGTCGGCGCAATGTCGCCCACCTTCTTGCGCACCGTGTACCAGAGCTGCTGCGTTTCCTTGGCGGGCGACGTGTCGGCCAACTGGAACGTGACCAGCGTCTCGCCGGGCTTGGAGTAGCTGCGGATCTTCCACGCGTATGGCACTTCCTGCAGCGCCTTCTCAATCTTGTCGGTCACCTGGCGCGACATCTGCTCCGCCGTGGCGCCCGGCCAGAAGGCCTGCACCACCATTGCGCGGAACGTGAACGGCGGGTCTTCG
>NZ_LWRX01000036.1:0-1940 GCF_001683835.1 Ralstonia sp. RL
GCTCTCTTCGCCTGCCGCAATCCTCTTTCGCGAGGCGTCATCCTTGCCGACGAAGTGGGTCTCGGCAAGACCATCGAGGCGGGCTTGGTCATTTCGCAACGCTGGGCAGAGCGGCGGCGCAAGATTCTCATCATCGTCCCGGCCAATCTGCGCAAACAGTGGCATCAGGAACTGCAGGACAAGTTCAGCCTGGAGGGATTGATCCTCGAAGCCAAAAGCTACAACCGCATCGCCAAGCAGGAGCGGCAAAACCCGTTCTTGATGCCCTCCGGCCCGATCATCTGCTCCTACCAGTTCGCCAAGGCTAAGGCCAAAGACATCAAGGAAATCGCGTGGGACTTGGTCGTGCTTGACGAAGCCCACCGCCTGCGCAACGTCTACAAGACCGGCAACGTCATCGCCAAAACGCTCAAGGAGGCGATGGAGCACGTCCACTCCAAGGTGCTGCTCACGGCCACGCCCTTGCAGAACTCGCTGCTGGAACTCTACGGACTCGTCAGCCTCATCGACGACCGTGTTTTTGGCGACCTTGACAGCTTCCGCGCACAGTTCACTGCCAGTGGCCGCGATCAAGCCTTCGGTGCTTTGCGCGAACGACTCTCCACCGTGTGCAAACGTACTCTGCGCAAGCAGGTGCAGCCCTATGTCTCCTACACGGCGCGCCGCGCCATCGTGCAGGAGTTCACCCCGTCGAGCGAGGAACAAGAGCTCTCCCGCCTCGTTGCCGAATACCTGCGCCGCCCCAACCTGCAGGCGCTGCCGCAAAGCCAACGTCAGCTGATTTCGCTCGTCCTGTGGAAGTTGTTGGCGTCCAGCACGCACGCCATCGCGGGCGCGCTGGAAACGATGGCCAAGCGCCTGCAAGGTGTGCTCGACGCATCGCCAGTGGTGGACCTTGCGGACGAACTGGACGAAGACTACGAAGCGCTGGATGAAACCGCCGAGGAGTTTGTCGAAGGCGAGGACGACTCAGCGCAGGATGCGACCGGACTCAGCCAGGAAGAGCGTACCGCGATTGCCAATGAAATCGAGGAGCTGCGCCATTTCAAAAACTTGGCCACCAGCATCCGAGAAAACGCCAAGGGCAAAGCGCTGCTCACGGCTCTGGACAAAGCCTTTGCCGAGCTGGATCGGTTGGGCGCAGCTAAGAAGGCCATCATCTTCACCGAATCCAGACGCACGCAGGATTACCTCCTGAGCCTGCTTGCAGACACGCCCTACGGCGATGGCATCGTGCGGTTCAATGGCACCAACAGCGACGCCCGCGCGCAGGCCATTTACAAGGACTGGCTCAAACGCCACGAGGGAACCGACCGCATTACCGGCTCCAAGACCGCCGACACACGTGCAGCCCTGGTTGAGCATTTCAAGGAACGCGGTACGGTCATGATTGCGACCGAAGCGGGCGCAGAAGGCATCAATCTGCAGTTCTGCTCACTGGTCATCAACTACGACCTGCCGTGGAACCCGCAGCGCATCGAACAGCGCATCGGGCGCTGCCACCGCTATGGCCAAAAGCACGACGTGGTGGTGGTCAATTTCGTGGATCGCAGCAACGAGGCCGATGCCCGTGTGTACGAACTGCTAGCTCAGAAGTTCCAGCTTTTCGAGGGCGTGTTCGGTGCCAGTGACGAAGTGCTGGGCGCCATTGGCTCCGGCGTGGACTTCGAGCGCCGCATCGCCGACATCTACCAGAACTGCCGGAATCCGGACGAAATCAAGGCCAGCTTCGAACAACTACAGCTCGACCTCTCCAGCGAAATCAACGAGGCGATGATCAAGACGCGTCAGATCCTGCTGGAGAACTTCGACGAAGAAGTGCAAGACAAGCTCCGCGTCCGCGCCGAGGACAGCCGAAGTGCGCGTAACCGCTTCGAGCGAATGCTGATGGATCTCACCCGGACGGAATTGGCCGGATGCGCCGACTCAGCATCAACGAG